>JASEHY010000148.1 GCA_030018555.1 Planctomycetota bacterium | reverse complement strand
TGATTTTTGGCAATCAGGCGGGCTAAGGTAGAACCTGCAGGACCGGCTCCAATAATTGTGACATCAAACATATTTTAATACCGATGATTTGATAGAGTCGTTGTGAAATCTATGATTCTCCGGGCGATATTCATCCCTGTAATTTTTTCCAGTCCTTCAAAGCCGGGTGAGCCGTTAATTTCAAGGACAAGCGGTCCTTTCCGGGTGCGCATAATGTCAACACCGGCAAGGTTCAATCCCAGAGTCTTTGTTGCCTCCAGCGCCAGAGCGTTTTCTTCTCTGGTAGGGCTAATCTTTTTTACCGAACCGCCCTGATGGAGATTACTGCGAAATTCACCCTTTGCTGGAATTCGTCTCATCGCTGTAATTACTTCATTGCTTAAAACCAATATACGAATATCCCTGCCTTTGGTTTCCCTGAGATATTTTTGCAGGAGTATATCATATCCGATAGCCCAGACTGCAGTAAGTATTGACTGGATAGCAGAAATGTTTTCCCCTAAAATAACTCCCTTACCCTGCGAGCCGCGGAAGAGTTTCAGAATAACAGGCAACCCTCCTAATTTCTTGATAGTTGCTTTGACCTCATTGGAGTTATGCGTCATCATTGTATCCGGTATAGGAATGCCTGCTTTACATAGTATCTGGAGGCAGTGGAATTTATTCTTGGTGATGCTTAATGCACTTGCTGAATTAAGGAGTGGTTTCCCGACGAGTTCAAGTTGATGCAGAACAAGCAGGGCATAATCAATGCCGATGATACCGGTTCTGGGAATGGCAATGTCAATATCAGAGAGGTCTTGATTATTAGCCGAGATAGAAAAGAGTCCCTTATTTTGCAGGAACTCCTTATGGGGTAAAGTCGGTTTGGCTTGGATAAAAATGTTGCACTGCAATGGGTCTGCCACTTGAACTTGATGCCGACGTTGATGTGCCTCTTCTACAAGACGACGAGTGGAATAGTAATTAGCATCACGGGATAGAATGAGTATTTTCATACAATTGTATGTCTCTGCCATCTGGGAGACATCTGGGGGAAATCGGTTCTGTAATGAACGCCTCTTGATTCTTTTCGTTTTAAGGCAGAAAGGGTAATCAAGCGAGCGAGTGTGAGCATATTCTGAATCTCCCAACCTTCAGGGGTAGAAAACTCTTTATAGAGGCAGTAGCCGGACCAGTAATCTATTTTAGACAGTGACCTTTTGAGTCCGTCTATGTTTCTTTCCAAGCCGACATTATACCACATTAAACTCTTGAGTGAGTTTCTGATATCGTTAAGGTCTATAGATTCGCTGAGTTTATCCTGCCGCCTGTGGCGAGCCTCGCCCATCGGGGCGGGAGGAACGAAGGGCTCACTACAAGAATGGAATTTTGAGTTGGCACGGCCCCCCCACCTAAGAGGCGTTTTATATTTTATTATCTTTGGTAAAAGTGGTTTATTAGATGATATTTCTTCTGCGGCGGATTTGCCGACGAAATAACCGAGAACGAGAGACTCAAGGAGTGAGTTACTGCCCAATCTGTTAGCGCCGTGGAATGAGACCGAGGCGCATTCACCAGCCGCAAAGAGATTCTTAATCCCTGTCCTGCCATTCAGGTCAATCTTTATACCACCGATTAAATAATGGGCACTGGGTCTGACCGGTATCCAGTCCTTTTTTATGTCAATCCCGAAATCATTACAGAGTTTTCTTAAAGAGGGGAACCTTTTTTCTATGTAACGCACTGATAGATGGGTGAGGTCAAGATAGACATTAGTATCTCTGGTGAGTTTCATCTGATTGACAATAGCACGAGAGACAATATCACGAGGAGCCAGTTCTACGTCGGGGTGATAGTTTTTCATAAAGCGTCTGCCGGATTTATCGCATAGAATAGCGCCTTCACCGCGGACAGATTCTGAAATAAGAAGCCGTGAAGCACCCGCAATATATAAAGCAGTTGGATGAAACTGGATGAACTCTAAGTCCTGTAACTTGGCACTTTTACGATAGGCAATGCTCAAGCCATCGCCGGTGGCAATCTCAGAATTGGTGGTCTCCCGATAAAGTTGCCCTGCACCACCTGATGCAAGGATAGTTTTCTTTGCCCAGATTACAGAAACTTGCGAGGTTTTTCTGTCATAGGTCAGCACACCAAGACACTCCTTCGGTTTGCTTTCATCAGTAATAATGTCAATAACAAAGGTTCGTTCAAGAATATTGATATTACCCTGAGTTCTGACCTTCTGGATAAGGGTTTCTTCAAGGTGTTTGCCTATGGCATCACCTCCGGAATGAAGAATACGAGAAAGACGATGTCCGCCTTCTCTGGTCATATCATACTTATTATTCTTATGGTAGCCACCATCTCGTTGGTAGCCACCATCCCGTTGGTAGCCACCATCCCGTGAGGGAGAGGGAGAGGGAGAGGGAGAGGCGGTGTTTTCCTTTGCAGTTTTTTGTTCGGTAGTTAATACTTGTTGACTTCGGCAGCCATCACGATAGACCGTAACACCTTTGCAATTGATGCGGTAGGCAGTGAAAAACGCCTCGGCAATATCGTCTCTGGTCGCTGAATTGCAGAAATTAACGGTTTTAGAGACTGCGTTATCAGTATGTTTCTGGAATGCAGATTGCATCTTGATATGCCATTCTGGTGTAATATCGTGTGCGGTAACAAAGACCCGTCGGACAGAGCGGGGGATTTCTTTCATCTCCTGGATGCTGTTATGAGCGGCGATGTTTTTAATCAGGTCATCTGAATGCCAACCACCTTTTCTGGCAATTTTCTCAAAGAGAGGATGAATCTCAATGAGTTTTTCGCCATCAAGGACATTACGGGTAAAACATACCGCAAAGAGTGGCTCAATACCGCTGGAAGCACCGGCAATAATGCTGATAGTGCCGGTTGGAGCGATGGTGGTGGTGGTGGCATTTCGCATAAGAGGACCGCCGGGTCGGTCGTAAATACTTTTCTTGAAATTAGGAAATGGACCTCTTTCTTCGGCAATCTTCTGCGAGGCACGACGTGATTCCAGAGAGATAAATTTCATCACCTCTTCCGCGCTCTCAAGGGCTTCTTCTGAATTATAAGGGATACCTAACTGGATGAGCATGTCTGCAAAGCCCATTATGCCCAGCCCAATCTTGCGATTACCTTTAGTCATCCGTTCTATTTCAGGCAGAAGATAACAGTTTGCCTCAATGACATTATCAAGGAATCGGACCGCCAGATGAACAGTTTTTCGCAGTTTTTCCCAGTCAATAACAGTTTTAGATGCTTTCCCGCCTGTCCCTCGCGGGATGGTGGCTACCAAGGCGGGTCTTCCCGATGTTGTTGACGATATTCGGGATGCCTCTGGCACCGATTGGGTGAGCATCTTGCCGAGGTTAATTGACCCGAGGTTACAGGATTCATACGCCAATAAGGGCTGTTCTCCGCAGGGGTTGGTGCTTTCAATAGTTCCGATATGAGGAGTGGGATTGGTTTTGTTCAGGCGGTCAATAAAGACGATGCCTGGCTCGCCCGATGCCCAGGCGGTATTGACGATAAGGTCAAAGACCTTTCGGGCATTAAGACGGCTAACAGATTTTTTAGTTCTGGGATTCACGAGGTCATATTCTTCGTTGCGCTCCGCTTTCCTCATAAAATCCTCAGTGATTCCCACAGAGATATTAAAATTATTTATTTCTTTCTCGTTGGTTTTACAGGTAATGAATTCAATGATATCCGGATGGTCATAATTGAGGATAGCCATATTAGCACCCCGGCGGAAACCGCCCTGATTAATGGCTGCGGTTGCCTCGTTAAATACCTTCATAAAGGAAATCGGTCCTGAGGAGAGACCGTGCGAGGTTGAAACCCTGTCATTTCTGGGTCTGATATTAGTAAAAGAAAATCCAGTTCCACCTCCGCTTTTGTGAATAAGAGCAGCATTCTTGACGGTCTCAAAAATAGTATTTATGGAATCACCCACCGGTAATACAAAGCAGGCAGAAAGTTGTTGGAGTTCTCTACCGGCATTCATCAGGGTTGGTGAATTCGGCATAAACTCCAGCCGGGATATTATCTCATAAAATTCTTTCTCCCATTTTTGTGTGTCCGCTTTGTCATTAAATACTTTTTCCACTGAGGCGATATTACGAGCAACACGTTCAAGCATCCCTCTGGGCGTTTCTATACTTTTACCAGCGGAGTCTTTTCTTAAGTATCGTCTTTCTAAGACGAGTAAAGCATTAGCGTTGAAATCAGGTTCAACAGTAGAGTTGATAGTGGTTGATGCAGGGGTGGTTTTTCCGTCGAAGGCGCCCCTATCCCTCTGACGGGATCCCGGTGAGGGACGGGCGACCGTTTGAGC
>JASEHY010000147.1 GCA_030018555.1 Planctomycetota bacterium | reverse complement strand
GCGTAGCGAACCTGTTCCTCCCTCTGACTCTCCACCAGAGGCGGATCCGCCTTCGGCGGAAAAGGGTGTTTCTAACCAGACCTTAAGCACTTTCGGGAGCGTTCCCTTATCTATTATTTTTGCTCCTAAACAGAGGACATTAGCGTCGTTATGTTGCCGAGACATTTGGGCGGTAAATTCATTATGACAGGTAGCCGCCCTGATACCTTTCACCTTATTGGCGCTGATTGCCATTCCTAAACCAGTATTGCAGATTAAGATGCCTCTTTTATGATTGCCTGATGAAATATCTTCTGCTAACCTGAAGGCGAAATCAGGATAATCTACTGATTGTTCATCTGTTGTGCCAAGGTCGTCATACTCGTAGCCGAGTGTGAGCAAAAGATGTTTTATCTCTTCCTTCATCCCAAAGCCGGCATGGTCTGCTGCAATAACAATCTTTTCTTTTATCATAAACGTTATGGGTCTTGCATTAACGCACGACGCAGGACGCACGACTCACGACTCAAGACGCAGGGATAATCTGCTCCAGTCCTTTGAGTATCTTATTGACACAGGATTGATAGACTTCTTTATTACCTGACATAGGGTCTTCTATATCTGTGCCGTCAAGAGAGAGAAGTTTTATTCTTTCTGCAATCTGCGGCACCCATTCTTTAAGAGTAGTCTGATGCCCTCTGGTCATCACATAAACCTCATCTGCTTCTTCAAGCATTGAGAGGGTTATGGGCTGTGAAAGATGGTCGGAGATATTTACTCCCATTGTTTTCATTACTTCTACAGCGCTCTTAGAGGCGGGACTATCGTAAATGGCTGAAGTGCCACCTGAGATAATCTTATAACCCTTTGATTCCAATTCGGAGATGGAGGTTTTTAGTTTATCAGATAATAATTTCTTGAATAGTCCATCCGCCATCGGACTCCTGCAGGTATTGCCGGAACAGACGAAGATAATCATCTTGTAGGTAAAGCGCCTGATATTATCATCGCTGACAGAGCCCTGTCTGAGTATTTCATAGTTGTTTTCAGTGGTTATTTTTGCCACGGTGGAAGAGAGACCTATTTTAGAATGACCGCTGTCAATAATAATATCAATCTTATCACCCAATGTTCCGAGAACTGTCTCGGCATCAAGTGGCGGTGCTTCAGTATCAACATTAGCGCTTGAGGCAATAACAGCCACGCCGCCATAGCGGGATGAAAGACGAATCAGGTCTCTGGCAACAATATGGTCAGGGACTCTGAGACCGACCCATTTTTGTTCATCGTCCAGAGCAGTGGGGGGGGGGGACAAGGGCAGAACCAGTGTTAACGGACCAGGCCAGAATGCCTTCATCAACCTGATGGCTAAACGAGGCACTATTAAATTATGATAATAAACCTCTTCTGAAGAAGACAGATGGAAAGTAAATGGGCGATGTTCCTGACTATTCTTCACCTGATAAAACCTCTTTACTGCCGATGGTATATTCGCATTGACACCTAAACCATATACTGTTTCTGTAGGAAAAGCAACGAGACCGCCTTCTGCGAGGACTCTTGCGGGCTTTTCCAGTAACTTTAGATACTCCGAGCCAATCTCTATCGGGTCTATTTTAATAACTTCTACTCCCATGCAATATTCCCTTCTCCTATTTATGATGTCTTTACCCCGTTAGAAGTCCGACGCCAAAAGGCGTCGGCAGTCGCCTCCCGCCCATACAGGCGAGGCTCGCCTCCGGCGGCGGGCGACTTACTTCTAACGGGGTTTATACTCAAAAATATTGTCTAATGCAATAGATTTTGCTATTTTATTAACAGCAAATATCTGATATGCCAAAGAGAATAGTCATTATAGGTTCAGGGACAGCAGGTGCTTCAGCGGCATTTTCCGCACGCAAATTAGACCGTCAGGCAGAAATCACTATCATTGATAAAGAACCCTACTCCACCTACTCACGTTGTGGACTACCATTCGCTATCCAGGGTATTATCAAACCGATGGAGAATCTGGTGGTTTTCCCATCAAAGGTTTTTACCACACAGAAAATAACCCAGAAACTCCAGACCGAAGCGATGAAGATAGACCATCAAACACGAGGTGGGGGTGAGGTAACCTGTCGTAATCTTCTAAATGATGAGTTGTCCAGAGAGCGGTATGATACCCTCATTTTCGCAACCGGCTCAGCACCATCAATACCGCCCATCAGCGGAATAGACAAGGGGTGGGGGGGAAATATCTTTGTGTTGCGCACTATTGATGATGCCAAGAAGATTATGCAAGATGCTTCAGTGATAAAATCAGCGACTATTATTGGCGCCAGTTTTATCGGGCTTGAGGTTGCGGAAGCCCTCAAACACTACGGTCTATCTGTTACTATTGTTGAACAACGTTATCTGTTATGGAGAATGCTTGATAAAGAGATAAGTGCTATTATCAGACAAAAGGTCTCTACAGAGGGAATAAAACTAATAGAGGATAAAACCGTATCAAACATTGACGAGTTTTCTGATTCAATGGTCATTATTGCTGCTGGTATAAAACCACGGACAGAATTAGCATCACAAATCGGTGTGGAAATCGGAAAGACAGGTGGTATTAAGGTTGATAACTACTTACGAACGAATTTAGCGGATGTTTATGCGGTGGGTGATTGTGCAGAGTATATATCTTTTCTCACTGGTGAGCCGGTTTTAAGTGGTCTTGGGACGATTGCTATGCGTCAGGGAATGGTTGCCGGCGCAAACGCAACTGGTAAAGGGGGGGGTGGAGAAACCGCACCACTTATCCTTCACTCGTCGGTGCTACGATTATTTGATATGGAAATAGGAAGCGTCGGATTAACCGAAGATTTTATCGCTTCCCAAAAGACGAGCCAATTTAACCCTGTTTCTGCCCTGATAAAGTTTTCTTCCCTGCCTCATTATTATCCGGGAGGCAGTGATATTCATATTAAACTTATCGCTGAGAGAGAGCATCACCGTATCATTGGTGGGCAGGTTTTATCGTCCGCCAATCCCGATAAATCGGGATGCGCTCCACGGGTGAATATGCTCTCGCTTGCTATCCAGAACAAAATGACTACCACTGATATTCTTAAATCCGATTTCTGTTATTCACCGCCTGTTTGTGATATCTGGGAACCAATAACGGTTGCCTGTCGGGCATTAGAAATAATACAGCATAGAGCAAAGAGCATAGAAGCGTAGAGTATTATCGTAATACTCCATCTCTACGCTATACGCTCTATGCTCTTTAAGGAGGTTATATGAAAATAAAATCATCTCTACTCAACATCTCTCTCATTGCTCTTGTGGTATTAGTAGTTTGGTTTATCATCACCGCCAGAACCGCTGATAACATCAATGCCTCGGTAAAAGAAGGAAGCAAGGCAAATATCAAAAGCAATTTAGATGAGTTAAAGAATCTCTACTCGCTTATTGCAGATAAATTCGTAGTTGAACCTAACAAGGACCAACTATTTGAAAATGCGATGAAAGGTATGGTGAGCGCCCTTGACCCGTATAGCGAATATATGAATGCAGAGGAGTATAATGAATTTGTAGAATCAACCAGGGGCGAATTTGGTGGCATCGGTGTTGAGATTACTATTGAAGATGGTTTTATCACTGTCGTTACTCCTATAGAAGACACTCCAGCATTCAGGGCAGGATTATTGCCCGGCGATAAGATACTGGAAATTGATGGTGTCTCTGCTGAAGGTATGTCTATTACTGAATGCGCCAGACGAGTCAGAGGCAAACCTGTTACCTCTGTTACTCTGAAAATCCTGCATAAAAATGATGATATGCCTGTTAATATTACTCTGGTCAGGGAAATCATCAAAATAAAAAGCGTCAAAGATGTTGGAATAATAGACAAAAAACATCGTATTGGTTATCTCAGAATTACCGCATTTCAGGAAGATACCCTGAAATTATTTGATGAGGGATTGAAGAAACTACAGGAACAGGGTATGAAGTCGCTTATTATTGATGTGAGATTTAATGGTGGTGGTTTGATGGAGACCTCAGTAAAGATAGCAAATCGCTTTATCGCCCAAGGAATTATTGTCTCGGTAAAAGGTAGAATCTTCACAGAGGAAAGAAAATCAGAGCCAGATTCCGCAACGGTTTCCGATATTCCAGTAGTGGTTCTGGTAAATGGGAGTTCTGCCAGTGCCTCTGAGATAGTTGCTGGTGCCTTACAGGACCACCGACGCGCTACCCTCATCGGCTCTCGCACCTACGGTAAGGGCTCGGTTCAGTCAGTTTTTCCCATTACAGATGCGGGAGGTAAAACTATCAAAGGCGCTATAAAATTGACTATCGCCCGCTACTATACCCCTTCAGGCAGATGCCTTGAACCACCGCTGACATCAGAAACC
>JASEHY010000146.1 GCA_030018555.1 Planctomycetota bacterium | reverse complement strand
TTTCCTTGACTTTTATCTGAAAAAGATTATAATATCCATAAAAAAGTGCGAGCCCCGACAGAAAGTCGGGATAAGAAACTGTAAGGGCTAAAGCCCAACAGTTTCTAAGAGGATATGTCTATGAATAGAAAAATAATAGCGGGTATCATAAGTTCTATCTTCATAATGGCAGGGCTGATAAATACACTCTATAGCGAGGTTTCAAGTAAAGGGGGAAGCGGTGGTAAATCGGAAGGTGCAGGAAGTGGCGGCCAGGGTGGTGCAGGAACAGTAAATAGCAAAACCCAGGCGAAAGAACAATCTAAAGATACTTCTAAACCCCTCGCCCAACCAGAAACACCTCCTGTTAATGCAAAAGAGATACAACGATTGGTTAAGGACCTTGATTCTGATGATATTACAGTGCGTGATAAGGCAACTGAGGAACTCAAGAAGATAGGTAAGCCGGCTCTGCCTTTTCTTGAGGAGTCGGTTAAAAGTGATAGTCCTGAGGTTGCCTGGCGCAGTAAGATAATTATCAATGCCATCAAAAAGGCAGAACAGAACTCTTCAGGAAGCACAGATGAATCGGTCTCTCGGAAAATAGGACCGACCCTGCAGCAATTTTCTAACCGCTTCAGTATCACTATTCGGGGTGCAACGCCCGGTACTAAAAGCGTTGCTATTTCACAGGATGCAGGAGGTAAGGTTTCTGTTACTATTACTGAATATGATAAGGACGGTAAGGAAAACACTAAAACATATACTGCTGATAGTCCAGAAGAATTCAAGCAGAAGTATCCTGATATTGCTAAAGAATACGGCATAGGTGAAAAACAACCGCTCTCCATAGAAATACCACCTTTTGATTTTGATGATATCTGGAAGGATTTTGGAAAGTCCTTCGGGAAAAGATGGGAAGACCTCCAGAAGGAAATGAATAAACTCTGGGATATGCTTGGCAGGGGCGATAAGAAGAAACCTGCTCCTAAAGAAGAGCCGCAAAAAAGCCCTGCAGATTCACCATCCGCATTAGATAGTAGTAACCTCGGCATTTCTATTGAACCTGCTGATTCGGACAACGGTGTGCTGGTCAAAAGAGTAGAACCTAATAGTCTGGGTGAGAGAATAGGACTAAAAGAAGGCGATGTGATTATCTCTATAAATAATATCAACATAAATACCACCTGGGAATGCAGAAGACTCTTAAAGACCTATCTTGGAAGAAAAGAAAAAGTAACGATTGAGATTACCAGAAAGGGAGAGAAGCAGAAACTGGTGTATCCGAGATAAGCGGAGCATAGAGCGTGGAGCGTAGAGGGATTGCGAACTCGGAGTTTACCCTGAGACCTTCTTTCGTCAGGATAAACAAAGCGAAGGGTCTTTGCGGTGAATATTATACGAGGAGTTGAACAATGATGAACAGAGTAATATATTTAGCAGTTTTAGTCCTGGTGGGGTTAATAATCGGCACCTTTATATCCAGATATTACGATACCATACCCACCCTGAGAGCAACCCCAAAACTATCACAAGAGGAAAGAGATGCTACTCTCAGAGAATTACAGGGATATAAAGACAAATCCTCGCAGTTCGTCAAATTAGTCAAGTTAGTCAGACCATCAGTAGTAAGTATCTCTACCAAAAAGATATTTCGCGGATATATTGATGATTTTTTCTGGGGGATAATACCCCGTGAGTTTGAATCATCACAGATTGGCTCAGGGGTAATCGTGGATAATAAAGGGTATATCATTACCAATAATCATGTAGTGCAGGGGGTTGATGAGATTAAAGTTACTCTTGATGATGGCAGGGAGTTTACGGGTAAGGTTATCGGCGGTGATAGTTTGACTGATATTGCGGTTGTTAAAATAGCGGCGGATGATTTAGTAACAGCGATACTGGGCGACTCGGATAAAATAGAAGTAGGCGAGATGGTGCTGGCAATTGGCAGTCCTTTCGGGCTGGGTCAGACCGTTACTTCAGGTATCATCAGCGCCAAACGCAATATCCCCACCGTGGGCAGAATCGCCGCGGATTATCCTGATTTTATCCAGACCGATGCGGCGATTAACCCAGGCAACAGCGGAGGTCCTCTCGTCTCTCTAAATGGCGAGGTTATCGGTATAAATTCCATTATTATTACCAGAAGTGGTGGTTATCAGGGCATCGGGTTTGCTATCCCGATTAATCGTGCCAAATATATTATGCAGCAACTGATAGATAAGGGCAAGGTGAGTCGTCCTTTCTTAGGTGTGGAACTCAGTGCTATTAACGAGGCACTGGCAGAAAAATATGGCTTCGGCTCTGTTAATGAATTCCTCAAAGAACTCCAGATAGATAAGATAGATGGTGTTTTTGTAGTAGGAGTTATTCCTGATTCTCCAGCCACAGAATCAAAACTTAGAGAAGGCGACCTTATCCTTGAATACAACAATCAGAAGGTAAATACGCCCGATGAATTGGTGAGGTTGATTAACAAATCTGAGGTAGGAAAGGAAGTTGTCCTCAAGACCTTGCGCAATGGTAAGATAAAAACCGTTAAAGTAACTGTCGGCGAGAGAAAATAGACAGAGAAAACCCGATTTGATAGAATTATTTCTATTTCTGTCGCCTGCCGCCTATGGCGAGCCTCGCCCCGCTGGAGCGGGGCGGGAGGCGACCCTTCCCGATGGACATCGGGGCAGACCCGCCTCTGGCTGGCGGTGAGTAGTTACGCAATTACCAACGGTGGGTGTAGCTCAACTGGTTAGAGCACGAGACTGTGGCTCTCGGGGTTGCGGGTTCAAATCCCGTCACTCACCCTTACTGCCCGTTGGAATGCAATGACTTACGGGCAGTTAGGCACTGAGCAAAGCGAAGTGCATATGTGGTATGTTTATATGTTACGGCTGAAGAGAGGCAAGATCTATACCGGTATGACAACTAATCTGGAGAAAAGAATCAAAAGTCACCAAGGCGGGCACGGATGCGGTTACACAAAAGCATTCAAAGTAGAATGTTTAATTTACTCTGAACCACATGATACCAAGGATATGGCGGCTAAAAGAGAAAGATATATAAAAGGTTTAAGTAGAGTAAAAAAGGAGAAAATAGTGGCGGGTTTCCTTCGCCCTTGAAATAAGAGGCTCAGGATAAACTTATCCCGTCACTCACCCCATTTACCACGGCAGCACTGGCACAATCAAGCAAACTGCAACCGCAGATTAACGCAGATAAACACGCCCGTACGGGAGTGTTTATCTATCTGTGTCCATCTGTGTGTATCTGTGGTCTATTTCTGAAATAACGACAAATCCGTATGTGGCAAAAACATCGCCGAGATGAATTCCTCTGTAAAGGTATTATCAGTAGAGAGTTCAATATAAGTCATTTTGTCCGCAATCTTTCTTGCCTTTGCCATCGCAAGATATGAGAGGAGAATCATCCTCGCTCCTTCAACTGAACCGTTGCCAATATATTGAAATCTCTCCAATGGTGTATTGGGCAATAGACCTATGGAAATACCTTTGGCAATATCCAGATGACTGCCGAATCCACCGGCAATATAGAACTTATGAATATCGCTGGTTTTATAGTTCATTTTGGAGAGCAGTGTAGAAATACCTGCATATACTGCGGCTTTGGAGCGGATAATATGGTCAATATCTGCCTGAGTAATAACAATATCACGACCCGTAGCGCTCTTTTGGGCAGGCACAATAATATATTCCAGCCCTTCTTCACCCTTGCGGATATATGGAGTGACTAAATTATCAGAGATTTTTCCTGCCCTGTTAATAATATCCGCATAGAATAATTCCGAGATTATTTCAATCAGCCCTGAACCACAGATGCCATTTGGTGTAGTATTGCCGATAGTCTTTATCTCTGCCTGAGTAAAAGGCGATTTGATTTTGACCTTATAAATAGCACCTTTGATGGCACGGGTTCCGCATCTGATTCCACTACCCTCAAAGGCAGGTCCGACCGAACAAGCACAACAGGTAAGCCAGTCTTTATTGCCGAGAACTATCTCTCCATTAGTGCCCATATCAATATACATAGAGACCTCTGATTTTTCTGTCACATCAGAGACCAGTAATCCAGCGGTGATGTCGCCTCCGATATAACTTGATACACCGGGTGCACAGGATAAGAGTCCTCTGGGGTTTATCCGAATCCCCACTTCAGCAGCCCTGATGACAGGTAGAACATTAGCAGTCGGCACATAGGGCTCTTTTCTCATGAAACTCGGGTCTATGTTCAATAAGAGATGCAACATTGTTGGATTCCCTGCGCAGGCTACCGCAGTAATATCCTCCCGCCGTAGGCGAGGCTCTCGCCTCGTCTCCGCCCCAGCCTCGCTCTCGCTCCCGCCTTTGGCGAGGCTCGCCCTTCGGGGCGGCGGC
>JASEHY010000145.1 GCA_030018555.1 Planctomycetota bacterium | reverse complement strand
GGCGGGGCGACGCCCTGCTGGGCGGGGGGAAGGAATAATATTGTTTGACCCCTCTTTTAACATAATATACTAACAATACTATGAACAACAAAAGAAATCAAGAAACTTCAATAGTTTCTGTCTTTTCCTCAATTCAGGGAGAAGGGCTCTGGGCAGGTAAGCCCCATCTTTTTATCCGTTTTGCGGGCTGTAATCTTAGATGTTCATACTGTGATACACCGGAGGCATTAGTTCTACCTAAATCCTGCCGAATAGAAAAGAAGGTTTTTGCTAAAGGTTATTACTATCTCCCAAACCCAGTAAAAGGCACTCAATTATTAACTATCATTCAAAACTCAGTCAACTCCTTTCCAAATTACCACGCTATCGCCCTGACAGGTGGTGAACCGCTTTTGCATACCTCTTTCCTAAAAGATGTCCTTCCACAGATAAGAAGATTTAAGATACCTGTCTTGCTTGAGACCAACGGCACATTACCTGAACAATTAAGTAAGTTAATAAACCTCGTTGATATTATCTCTATGGATGTAAAAATGCCTTCGCATATTAGAGAAAGTAAAAGGTTAAACATCTGGAAATCAGCCGAAGAATTTCTTATGACAATATTCAGGAATAAAAGTTCCGTATATGTAAAGATTATTATAACACAAGGGGGGAGGGCTGATAAACTACAAGATTACCAGATAGCATCGGAGATTATTGGATGTGTTAATAAGAATATTCCGGTCGTTCTTCAGCCCGTTTCCGCGGTCAGAAAGGATATAAAAACACCGTCTCTATTGCATCTTATTGAGGCATATAATATATTTACTAAAACACTTAAGGATGTTAGAATTATACCGCAGGTGCATAAGATAATGGGTTGGAGGTGAGATATGCGACAACTATTTTATATTATCGTAATAATACTGCTATCCGGCTACAGTGTCATTGGGGAAGAGAAGCCCAACGAAGAAGCAACCCGGCAGGTCAAGGAAATTCCCCAGCACGAGAAAGCGATTCAACAATATCGTGAAAAACTCAAAGAGAACCCTGATGATATTGAGACGCATCGGGCATATCAGAACCTGAAACGCAAGTGGGGAGCAATTAATAATCTGAGAGACGAATATCAGAAGAAACTCAAGGCAGAGCCCAAAAACCCGTTGTATCATTACCTTTACGGCCGGCTCCTGCACGGCAAGGAACTGGAAAACGCCTTCAACAAGGCACTGGAATTGGAAAAAGAATCACCCAATATTACTTTAAGATTCTGGCTCTATTTTGGATTAGGGCAATTCTATTTGGATAACCAGCAATACAAAGAGGCATTACAGAATTTAGAGACCGCCTTGAAACTTAAACCTGATAACCTTGATGTTTATCACCAGATGGCTCTGTTATATTATACTACGGATAGTACTACAAGAGCATTGGATACCTGGGATACGATATTAAAAATAGACCCTGATTATTTAGATGCCTATCTGGGCAAAGGGATTTTATACAAGGGTAAAGGTGAATATGACAATGCCATTAAGGAATTGGAAATCATCCTGAAAAAGGATAGCACCTACTGGAAGGCATACGAGCCACTGATTCAATGCCACCATGTCAAGCAGAATTATAAGAAAGGGGAAGAATTAAGGGCAAAGATTAAAGAACTCTATGCAGAAACAAAAGATAATGAGTTTAAGAAAAAATATTTAATGATAATTGATATTATTAAATTGGGGAAAAGAATATTAATAGCCAAAGAACTAATTAACCCCTTCCGCCTAGACACAGAAAATGGCATAAGTTCTGATTTGTATTATTTTGAATTTTATAATGATAAACAACTTGATAAAAATCCTTCGGTAGTCTATTTATACAGATATTTTTGGGGATGGTATACATTATCTAAAGGAACAGAAATCGTTAGTTATTATAAACATAAACCATTTCCTACTTATTCAGAATTATTAACACTGATTAAGGAAATAGAAAAAAGTAAATAATCTGTGAAATCTGCGGCTAAAAATAAACAGCGTAATATTAAATTAGTAATAGAATACGACGGCACAAACTATTGCGGCTGGCAGACCCAGAAGAATCAACCGAGCATTCAGGAAACGATTACTAAAGCCTTGAGCAAAATAACCGGTCAGGAGATAACACTCTACGGCGCAGGCAGGACAGATAGTGGTGTCCACGCCACAGGTCAGGTGGCTAATTTCTTCACCACTGCCACTCTGACACCATTCCAATTTCTCAGGGCGATTAACTCATCTCTGCCTGATGATATTGTCATTCGCTCTGTTAAAGAAGTTCCTTCGTCTTTCAATGCCAGAGTTAACGCCAGAAGTAAGGTCTATCGCTACACGCTCCTTAAATCTTCTATCCCGAGCGCCTTGAACAGAAACTACTCGTATTTTGTTCCCTATAAACTCTCTTTAGAGCGGATGAAAAAGTGCGTGGGTTATCTTATTGGCAGACATAATTTCAGGGCTTTCGCCACTAAATCGTCAAACAAAGAAGATTGTTACAGAACAATTTACTCCATCAAAATAACCAGAAAGGGTGATTATATCTATATAGATGTCAGAGGTAATGGATTCTTATATAATATGGTGCGGACTATTGTTGGAACGATATTACTTGCTGGATACGGGAAGATAAAGCCGGCGGATATAAAGGGTATAATTAAATCTGCTGACCGTAACAAAGCCGGACCACCCGCCCCTCCGCAGGGGTTATGTCTGATGAAGCTAAATTATTAATTCGTCTCATTCGTCCGACCCGCCTGAACCCCGAATGCTTTCGGGGGGCAGGTTCGGGCATATTCGTATTCCTTCTAATCCCGCCGGGGGCTTCACTTAAAACTGAAATCAGCGGCATCACCTCTGGTTATGCCTCGTAATTCCAGTTTCAATTCGTCAGGTCTGTCCGCATAGGAAAGAGCATCCTCAAGAGAAATAAGATTGTTCTGGTAGAGTCCTCTCAAGGATTGGTTAAAAGTCTGCGTTCCATAATAGGCATGACTTTCTTTAATAGCGTCATACAAATCACGGGTCTTACCTTCATAAAGCATATCCTTTATAGTTGGAGTGGGGAGCATTATTTCGGCGGCTGGAACGAATCCTTTACCATCTGTTCTGGCAACCAGCCGTTGAGAGACCACACCTTGTAAGAGTAGCGATAATTGTTGACGGAGTAGTTGATGTTGATGTGGCGGGAAGAAGTTGATGATACGCTCCACAGTCTGGAATGAATTGATGCTGTGCAGGGTGCTTATCACCAGATGTCCTGTTTCTGCGGCAGCAAGCGCCGCCTCCATTGTCTCGCGGTCCCGCATCTCGCCAATCATAATAATATCAGGGCTCTGACGCACCGCATGTTTGAGCGCCAGCGGAAATGAAAAGGTGTCTATGCCTAATTCCCGCTGGTTCACAAGCGATTTGTCGTCTATAAAAAGATATTCTATGGGGTCTTCTACAGTAACAATATGTTTGCGATAGTTTTTATTGATATAATTTAAGAGCGAAGCGATGGTGGTTGATTTACCACTGCCGGCGATGCCGGTTACCAGAATCAGACCACGAGAGAGTTGGGTCAGTTTCTGCAGGGGTTTAAGCGGTAAGCCGGTCTCTTCCAAAGAAGGAATAACCGCACGGATATATCTTGCGACCATACCGACAAAACCCTTTTGCCTGAAGATATTGATTCTGAATCTGCCCATTCCGAATATTTCATAAGCAGTATCTATTTCGCCCTGCTCAATAAACTTCTGTCTCAATCGTTCAGTGGTAACTTCTAAAAATAGGTGTTCTACCATTTCAGGGGTGAGGTTATTCTGTTCTCCGCCTGCAACGGGTAAATGTTCTAATTTCCCGACGACCCGGATAGTTGGCGGTGCGCCGACCTTGATGAACAAATCAGAGGCGTTTCGGGCGACCACCTGGGCAAATAATCCCTTGATATCTAATAGTTGTTTTTCCATACGCTATTCACTCCTTTCCCTATGATCTTCACTCTACGCTCTATGCTCTACGCTAAATATCTTCTCAATATTTTTCCAGTATAAGAAGCCCCGTTTTTTGCGACCTCTTCCGGCGTGCCCTGTGCAACAATATAGCCGCCTTCATCTCCTCCTTCTGGTCCGAGGTCTATAATATAATCAGCCATCTTGATTATATGCATATTGTGTTCTATGACCACTACAGTATTACCACGGTCAACTAATTGATTCAAAACAATAAGTAATTTATTAATATCCGAGAAGTGTAATCCTGTGGTTGGTTCATCAAGTATATAGAGAGTTTTGTTGGTAGCGGTTTTAGCCAGTTCAGCGGACAATTTTACTCGCTGGGCTTCGCCACCTGAAAGAGTGGTGCTTGATTGACCTAATGCGATATAGCCCAACCCGACATTCGCAAGGGTTTTGAGT
>JASEHY010000144.1 GCA_030018555.1 Planctomycetota bacterium | reverse complement strand
TAAAGAACCTCAAGATAGTTTATGTGGGTGACGGTAATAATGTAGTTCATTCTTTTGTCCTGGCAGTGGTAAAATCAGGCGGATATGTTGAAGTCGCAACACCAACAGATTATCAGATGAAGGAAGAAGTCGTGCGTTTGGCATCTGCAGAAGCAGAAAAACATAAGGGCAAACTGGTAGTCTCTAATGACCCTCTCTCTGCGGTTGCTAATGCTGATGTTATCTACACTGATGTCTGGACAAGTATGGGGCAGGAAGAAGAACACCAGAAAAGATTATCCGCATTCAGGGATTATCAGGTAAATGTGAACCTGCTCAAGCGGGCGAAAAAGGATGTCATCGTACTGCATTGTCTTCCGGCTCATCGCGGAGAAGAAATTACAGATGAGGTTATTGATGGACACCATTCCGTAGTCTGGGACCAGGCAGAAAATCGGCTCCATGCCCAGAAGGCACTACTGATGCTACTATTGAAGAAATAAAAGTATGTCCGATATCTTCACTCCCAAACGCATTGGTCAATTAGAAGTAAAGAACCGTCTGATGCGCTCTGCTACTGCTGAACGGCTCGTTGACAAAGATGGCGTTGTAACAGATGACCTTCTCGCCTATTACAAGACGCTTGCTAAAGGCGGGGTCGGAACTATTGTTACCGGCTATACCGCTGTTGACCCTCAAGGACGTTCAGGATGGCAGATGATGGCCATCTACAGCGATAATTATATCAAGGGATTGCAGGGACTTACCAATATAGTCCATCAATATGATACAAAGATAATTGTCCAGTTAAATCACTGTGGTCGTTATTCGGCAGGCGCCTTAATCGGCACAAATCCGCTCGCGGTCTCGGCATCTCATGAAGAAATAAAAGGCGAGTTCCCGCCCAGAGAAGCAACCGAAAGCCAGATAAAAGATGTAATCAGGGCATTTGTGGTTTCTGCCGAGCGTGCCCGCGAAGCAGGTTTTGACGGCGTCCAGATTCACGCCGCTCACGGCTATCTCGTCTCTCAATTCCTTTCACCGCGCACCAATAAACGCACTGACCAATGGGGTGGCGGTATTGAAAACCGCTCCAGATTCCTGATGGAAATAATCAAGCAAACACGTCAGAAGCTCGGCGCTGATTTCCCAATCTGGATAAAGACCAACTGCGAGGACTTTATAGATGGCGGGCTAACCCTATCTGATAGTATCAATGTGATAAAATACCTTATAGAAAATAAAGCCGAGCCCGATGCCATTGAAATCAGCGGCGGAGTAACCTTTGACACGGTTATTAGAAAAGATGTTCTCTCGCCGGAAAAAGAAGCATACTTTTTACCGCAGGCAGAGACCTTCAGGAGAACATATCCTAACATACCTCTTATTCTCGTCGGCGGCATACGAAGTTATGAAATAATGGAAAAAGTAGTGGGCGAAAAGAAAATGGATTTAGTAGCGATGAGCAGACCTTTTATCCGCGACCCGAATTTTCCTCTTTCCCTGCAGAAAACCTGTAGGGGCGTCCGTACGGACGCCCCTACTACCTGCATATCCTGCAATCTCTGTCTCGGGATGAAAAAAGAGCCGGTCAGATGCAGGGCATCTGAGAATCCCATTACCAAAATCAGCGCAACCCGGTCTTAAGCCACAGACCCAATTGCGAATTTATTAAATCCGAAATTCGCTATCCGCAATTCGCAAATCCACTGTATCTCTGTGGCTAATTTTCTTGCCAAAACCTATTTAATATAGCATACTATCTTTCTATGAAAACCCCTTGTTGTAATGGTAATACACAGAAGAAGGGCGATAGTCCCTCGCAGGTAACCATTCCCATCGCAGGGATGCATTGCCCTGCCTGCGCCCTCAATATAGAAAGGTCTCTCAATTGTCTCTCCGGCATAATATCCGCCAATGTTAATTTCATTGCCGAGGATGTTACGGTTATGTATGACCCTTTTCGCACTGATATAGAAATGATAAAGAAGGCAATAACCAAGCCCGGCTATATTGTCAGAGAGACATTCTGGGGACGCACCAGGTCATTCTGGGCAGAGCGGATATTCTTTATTCGTATGCTCTTCAGTGCCACTCTGGTAATAACCGCCGGTCTATTAGAGGTTCTCAACACTGCCCCAGAGCCGATTATTATCGGACTGAATCCGTCCCAATTGTTGTCTTTATCGGTTATCATTATCGGAGGGTATCCTATCTTCAAGGGCGCCATCCAGTCATTACTGATGAAAGATGTTACTGTTTTTTCTCTGGTAAGTATTGCTTCTATCGCTGCGGTGCTCGTGGGCGCATATAAAGAAGCCGCGATGGTGATCCTAATTATGCTGGTGGGCGACTCGCTGGAAAGATTCGCACTCAGAAAAAGCAGGAACGCCCTTGAGCGACTCTTAAACCTTGCCCCGACGATTGCTCTGGTAAAACGAACAGGTTCGCTACGCTCACTGCAAGACGGCGAAGAGACAGAAATACCTGCCGAGCAGGTTAAACCAGATGATGTGTTAATCATCAAACCCGGCGCCAGAATACCAGCAGATGGACTGCTCATCAAAGGCGATGGCTCGGTTAACGAATCATCACTTACCGGCGAATCTCTGCCTGTGGACAAGAAAATAGGCGATACAGTTTATAGCGGAACTATAAACGAAGCCGGTGCCTTTGAGATGAAGGCAACAAAAACAGGCGATGATACCCATTTTGCCCTGATTAAAAAACTGATATTATCTGCAGAGTCCCAGAAAGCGCCCATCCAACGAATTGCCGATAAATATGCCCGTTACTTTGTCCCTCTTGTCATTTTAATCGGTTTGATTGTCTTTATCATTACCGGCAATTATTATAAAGCCATCACTATTCTTATTGTCGCTTGTCCCTGCGCCCTTGTCTTAGCCGTCCCCTGCGCCATAGCAACCGGCATTACCAATGCGACAAGGTCAGGGATTCTGGTCAAAGGCGGTCAATATTTAGAAGCGCTTGGCAATATCTCTACACTTCTTATTGATAAAACCGGCACACTCACGACCGGCAAACTTGCGGTTACCGATATTATCCCGCTTGGCGAGGAAAACGAGCAGAAGGCAATCTGGCTCTCTGCTGTTGCAGAAAAACGTTCTGAACATCCTCTTGCCCGCGCTATCATCCAGAAATCCAAAGAATTTGGTCTTGAGATACCGGACCCGGATAGTTTTGAACCCTTTAAGGGCGGAGGGATAAAGGCATCTTCAGGCACAGATACTATCCTAATTGGCAATAGCACCTTTCTTTCCGCATTCGTAGGGGGGGGTGAAGTGCCACACAATATCGCTCAGATATCCTCGCAGATAGAAGGTCAGGGCAAGACGGCTCTCATCGTGGCTCGGAATAGGGGGGGGGGGGAATGAGATTCTCGCTATCCTCGGATTATCTGACACCCTCAAACAAGGTGCGGTTGAAACTATTACTAAACTAAAGAAACTGGGCTTAAAGAAGATAGCCCTCATCACCGGTGATAATGAAAAAGTAGCGGATACCATCACCAGACAGGCAGGACTTGATGAGTATTATGCCCGAATGTTGCCTGAAGATAAAGTCAATAAGGTCAAAGAGTTAAAAGAGATGGGCGAGAGCATCGCTATGGTTGGCGATGGCGTTAATGACGCACCCGCCCTTGCTTCGGCTGATGTCGGTATTGCTATGGGTGCTTTTGGCTCTGATGTCGCTATTGAAGCATCTGATATAAGTCTGATGACAGATGATTTGAGCAAGATACCATCAGCCATCTCGCTTTCTCGTCGTGTCCTATCGGTTATCAAACAGAACTTCGCCTTTGCCATTATTTATAATATAGTAATGCTTATTCTGGTAACCCAGTATGTCCAGCACCAGCACAATATGGTTTATGGTGCGATTGCGCACCAGTTCTCCTCGCTTATTGTCGTTATTAACTCGTTGAGATTGTTAAGATAAAAAAGTTACAAGTTACAGGTTACAAGTTACAAGTTAATATGGGAATTAAAAGTTTAGAAGATTTAAATATCTGGAAGAAAGGAATGGATTTAGTAGATGCAATTTATGACTTAACAAATAAAGAACCTTTAAGAAAAGATTTTGCATTAAAAGAACAAATTAGAAGGGCGGTTATTTCAGTCCCATCAAATATTGCCGAAGGATTTGAGAGAGGCTCAAATACAGAATTCATCCAATTCCTTTTTATTGCTAAGGGTTCATGTGGAGAAGTTAAGACTCAACTTCATATCATGTTCAATCGTAACTACATCAATAAAACAGAATTTGATGCCACCATTAAACTGGCTTCTGAAATATCGGCTATGATAAAACGTCTCATAAACTATCTTTCTAAAAGTTCTATTAAGGGCGAAAAATATCGTTATAAATCAAACCAATAGATTGAACCTATAACCTGAAACTTGTAACTTGAGACTGTTGACAAAGTGCCTAAAATGTCATTGCGAGCGATAGCGAAG
>JASEHY010000143.1 GCA_030018555.1 Planctomycetota bacterium | reverse complement strand
TAGCGAAGCAATCTCATTAGTCAGTTTTGAGATTGCCACGAGCCCATTCGGGGCTCTCGCGATGACAAAAGAGTGGTTTATCAACAGTCTCTCCGCCCGTACAGGCGGACACAGATTATGACGCTAATAAGGACTGGTGGTGATTTTGTCGTTGGGCTTGATGGTATCCGCCAGGAACTCTTTGATAATAAAGGCGCTTGACCATTGGGCTTCTGCTTTCTCTACCTGAATCTTAGCCACATATTTATCTGCTCGGTAGACCGTAAATCTCATCCCGATTTCCACGCCGTCATTTTTACCAACGCTAATCAAGACGATATTAATGCCTGGTTTGTCGCTTACTGCCAGAATATGTCCTTCTATCAATTTTGCAGGCACGCCATCCGGCAATAAAGTAGGCGCGATTCTTTTGTATTGCTCCAGGACACTTTTGGTCTGGTTCAATTCCTTTGCCTGGGTAATATATTGCTGTTCCAGTGCGGCGAGATTCTTTTCCAGCCTGAGGAGGTTATTCTGACCGTCAAGGAATTTTTCTTCAAGAAGGGTGCGTTCTTTAACCGCCTCGTCTTTTGTTGCCTGTAATTTTTCCAGTGTCTCATTGAGTTCTTTATTTTTCTGTATCTGCTCGGTCAGTGATGCCTGGAGTTTCTCATAATTGGCGTTCAGGGTCGTTAAATCGTTGGTTAATTTTACACTGGTGTTTTTCCAGTCGCCCAATTCGTTACGAGCGTTTTCTAAATCCACCTCAAGTGCTTTTATCTTGCCCTGCAATTCCCTGATATTTCGGTTTAAATCATTTATAGTGCCCTGTTGCTTCTTAATCTCCGCATCCTTTTCCTCCACCTCTTTCTTACGCGCCAACTTCTCTGTTTCCAGCATCGCTTTGTAATCCACGCGATAGGCAAATAATGCAGCAGCAACTCCTAAATATACTAAACTCATTATAAAAATGGCTATTACTAATACTCTGGTAAGTGTGCTCATAAATTAGGGGAACCTAATGTAGGGGCGGTTCACGAACCGCCCAGACATAATGGGGTCCCGCAAGGCGGGATGAATTGCCCCTACGATAAAAATGGTGACATATGTTATTGTTCCAAGGTTTCCACCTGCCTGCCGGCAGGCAGGTCGGATGCCTTTGAAATTCCTATACCATTAAATTACCCCTGTTCCCTTTTCCTTTTTGTTTTCTATATTTCTAAGTTAAATGTCTGTCAAGAAAATTAAGATATTTTAATATAATTATTATAATTAATTTAAGAAGGCAGAGGTAGGGGAAAAAATCTCCATATTTAGTATAAAATGAGCCAGCTTTTTCTGAAAGTTCCAGCGGTTTAACCCAGGCACCCTCAACCTCCTTTAATTTGCCATCCTCGCCTTTGAGAATATCTATTTCTCCTGAATGATGGATAATAGCCGAGATACCGGTATTGGTTGCCCTGACAAAAGTAATTCTGTTTTCTACTGCTCTAAAAGCGGATATTATCAGCATCTGTTCTAATTCGGCACTATCTTTGAACCAGCCGTCATTAGAGATATTCACTATAAAATCCGCACCCTTTCTAACACTTTCAGAAGTCAATTCAGGAAAGATACTTTCATAACATATCAAAACTCCATATCTGTAATCCATAACCCCTTCTCCTGTTGTAACCTGCCCGCCTTCGGCGTTCGGGCGGGTCGGCAAACTAAAAGGGTCAAGATTCTCACCGGGTGACATATCTGATACCTGTTGTAATTCAGAGAGGGCAACGATTATCTTATCCATAAAAGGGATGATGTTTTTTAATGGTACATATTCACTCATTGGAACCAGATGGATTTTATCGTAACGGCCAAGAATTTCACCATCTGCCGCTAAATAATAGGCGCTGTTAAATATCCGACGCTCCCGCTCCGTCCCGAAAGATTTCGGGAAGACGAGGCGAGGAATTGCTCTTTTAAGAGCCGCATCCGGCGGATAAGAATCCTCCACAGTCAAAGTCCCTATCAGCATTGGTGTTTTGCACAGGATTGCACTTTCTTTTAAGCCATCAATATTCTCCTCAAACAGCCCTACCGCAAAGGGATACATCGTCTCTGCCCAGATAATCAGGTCTGGCGAGACTGGAGATTCCAGTAACTCCAATGTCAGTAAAAGATGTTTCCTGTATATATTCTCTGCCTGTTGTGGATTTAATTTCAAGGTCTGCTCTATATTCCCCTGAACGATACCTATATTAGGACCTCTCCTGACTCTTAAATTATCCAGTCGCCATTTGCCATACCAGATTGAACCACCAAGAACAATTAGGGTTATGAGCAGTAAAACAATAGAGTTAGATGATATTATCTTCTTATGTTCTATCCACTGTTGACAAAGATATGCGAATACTGCATTAATAAACAGCACTATAAAAGAAATACCCCAACAGCCAGTGATATCTGATATCTGGATTAAAGAGAGATTTAGGTATTGGGTATGTCCTGCAAAAAACCACGGGAAACCGGTCAGTAAGAAAGAACGTAGATATTCCAGAAAAACCCAGACACACGGTAAGGCGAGGGTGAGATAAAATAAAGAAATCATTCTGCCGATGAGATAACCGACCATCCCAAAAATGACCCAATATGCAGCGAGTATAACTGGTATCACCACCAATCCAGCCCAGGTAACATGACTTAACCACCAGAGTCCTAATACGAAAAAGAGAACCCCGGCTAAATAACAGGATAGTAAGAATCTTACTCCATCCGAGCGCACAAAAGGGAATCTGGTTGAAAACAACCCCTTTCCCGCCTGACCGGCTGTCAGGTCGGGCAGGTCTTTACTTTTCTGTGCGACATATAAAAAAAGGGGGACATAAGAAACCCAGGCGAGAAAAGTAGCATCAACTGGCGGGTATGAAAGATAGATGAGAACGGCTGAAACAAAAGGTAACACAGGGCTCATTCTGGTAATCGCATCGTATTTACAACGGCTCCTGCCTCCAGCGGTGCAGAATCTGGCGGCACAATAATAAACGCATTGGCACGGCAGATGGAGACAATGTCAGCCGAGCCATGACTTGCCAACGGCTCAACCATCCACAGGGCATCTCTGTCCGCCTTCTGCCCTCTTTCGGTTTCCCATAACCTTGCTGGAATATATTGCTGACGATTGGAGGTGTTGGTTATCGGTTTCTTTAATACTGCCTGAACTATCTGGTTCTTTATAGTTTTATCCGCACATAATATTGATAAAGCCGCTTTTATAAACACCTCTGTAATTACAAAGCAGGATACGGGATTACCCGGCAGGGAAAATATCAGCCCACCTGCCCCTCCCCCCCTTGATGCCCTGCCAAAGACAAAAGGTTTACCAGGCTTAATTGCCACTTTGTTAAACAAAATATCCACCTTCAGTTTCTTCAGAACATCTTCTACGATATCATAATCACCCATAGAAACCCCGCCGGTCAGGATAAGAATATCAGCTCCCCCTCCTTTAAGCCCCTCAGAAATCTTCTCGGTCAGCGTCTCCATATCATCTCTAATAATCCCCAATGAAACGGGCTTAAAACCAACCTTGTTCAATTGAGCCATCAGCGAATAGGTATTACTATTTCTTATCTCTGCTGTTCCCATCTTACATCGTAGTTGAGTGATTTCCACTAATTCATCGCCTGTGGTGGCAATAGTAATAGAAGGGTATTTATATGCACGAAGCCGGGATTTACCAACTGCGGCAAGGAGTCCGATATGTTGTGGAGTTAATTTAGTATCTGAGTTAACAACCTTATCTCCCTCTTTCAGGTCTTCTGCCTTAAAGCAGATATTGACGTGCTTTTTAACGCCCTTAAAAACTCTGACAGTTCTGGTAGCAGGTTCATATTGAGTATCCTCAACCATAATAACCGCATCAGCCCCGCTCGGCACAGGAGCGCCGGTCATTATCTTTATTGCCTTGCCCGGTTTTACTTCCTTGACCGGAGTTTTACCGGCAGGGACTATCTCTAACACCTCCAATTCCACAGGTGGCAACTTAATATCCTCGCTTCTTACTGCATAGCCATCCATTGCGGACTTATCAAAAGGAGGCATATCAATATCAGAAAGGACATCCTCTGCGATAACCCTGCCTGAGGCATCACTTAAACCAACGGTCTCAAATTGTGGCTCTGGAAGATTTTCCCTGATAATTTCCAATGCCTTTTCTACGGTTATCATTGCCTATAATATATCTGTTACTCCTTACTCCTGTCAAGAAAAATTATCCACAATCCCTAACAGGATACTTCCCGCCTGAAGCGGGCGACAAAGACACAAAGTTCGCAGAGAATAATATTTATAAGGAGGTGATTTGGGCAGGACAGCCAACGGTTCAGGGACATCCCCGAATGGTTCAGGGACATCCCCAAATGGTTCAGGGTGACAAATCGGGTGCCTGAGGCAGACCCCCGCTCCGCTCTCTCGCCTCGTCTCCGCCGAGGCGGAGCGGGCGCTGGAGCGA
>JASEHY010000142.1 GCA_030018555.1 Planctomycetota bacterium | reverse complement strand
ATTGATTCTGCCACCGATGAACTTGTCCTCTCCGATATGAATCAGCCCTTTCATAAATGTGCCTGTAGTGAGGATGACTATTTTGGCAGAATAAACTATTCCTGATTTTCCGACAACATTCCATAAAGAATTTCTCTGCGTCCTTTGTCCCTCTGACGGGATAAACTTCTCTGCGGTGAGTTTATACCCCAAGAATAAGGGCTAATATACCAGCATCGTATTAAGACGAATGAAAAGACCTTTCTGGCGGTAGGAGTTACTATAACGTAGGTCATCAGAGAAGTCCGTGAAATTATAGCCGAGACCTAATTGGATATTCTTATGAGGTCTGTAAAATAACTCCATCAAGAACCCTTTTTTGACCTCTTCAATAAGTGTCTGTTTTAACAACCGATATTCCACCCCTGCATACCATTTGTTGATAATATTATAATTGATACGATTTATCCATAGAGAAACAGTGTTCTCTGTTTGTCCTGCTACCGGGACTGTTTCTTCTATTTTCTTAAAGCCGTATTTTTCTACTAATTGGAAATATTTAGAAATGTCATAGGCGGTTTCAAGGGCGTAGATATGGGAAATCGCTTTGATAGGTAGAATATCGCCCCGTCCCCTGTTTTCGCTTCCTTGCCCCAACGGATAGACATCCTTGAGGAAGGTATATTTAGTTAGCAGATGCCAGCGGTCCCATTTTATCGGTCTGAGTGCAAAGCCGAGCGAGAATTCGTTAAACAATGCCTCTCGTTTATTAGTATCCTCATTCACCGTTACAGAGTCATTATGCCTGGCGGAAAGGGTGAGGTCAGGGGTAAGTTGATACCTTGCTCCTTTGACTGTAAGATATTGGTGTCTGTCTGCGCCGTTAGTTGTGCGGTCAAATCGCCCTTCTAATCTGGTTTCCAGGGAGAGTTCTCGTGGTTCTTTTGTGTTATATCGCGCACCGAGCGAGACGGTCTCTCTGACGGTTTCTGTCCGCGTCATCGCCCCTACGGGACTCCCTTCGGTCTTAGAATAATCTTGGATAGTTCCCTGCCCCGCAGTGGTGAAGAAAGACCAGCCCTTGGGAAGCCGTGTTTCCTGCCCGAGTTCGGTATTTTGACTCTGGATTTTGGATTTCGCCCCGAATGTTTTCGGGGTCTCCGCTTCGCTCCGAGATTGAGTTCTTTCATTCCGGGCGTGGATTCTGGTAGAATCGCTCACCTGATATGAGACGCCCTCCCCTGCTCGTAAAGTCCTTTGACCATCCCCCTGCGTAACACCTACATTAGAAGATATTTCACATTTATCGGACAACCTATTGCTCATCCCGAAGAGATAAGAATCCCCTTTTGTGCCGGTAGTTCCCTGAATAGAGAGAGTTGAGGATTTACCTGCCATTATCCCTGCGCCGAGAGTGGTTTGCGAGTTCGGGTCTCCTCTGATGGTTGCCTGCTGAGAGAGGTAGAAATTAGTTGAGGTAGAGGCGACATAATTGACCTTCAGGGCGCCTAACTCTGCCAATTTGTCAGGGTCGGTTTTCATCTCATAGCGATATTCACCAGTAAAAGTCCATTTCTCCAATGCAGGAGAATGGTACAGGGTCTGCAAGATACCGGTTTCTATCTTTTCTGCACCGACCCAGCACATAGTGGGGGTTAAACCCCCACTATGTGCTGGGTTCAATAATTCTTGATTATTATAACGAATCTTCACTCCCAGAACTCCTCCTATCATAGAGATGGGACGACTGATAACATAGCCATAACGTAAAGACCCCTGATAATTGTAAGAAGTGGACGAGGAGAACCCCGGCTCTACCTTCTGGTAATACGGCTCAAAAGAGGTAACCGCATCCCGATGTCCATCGGGACTGGTTGTCTTTACACCTAATTTGATTTTATAGGCACTTCCTTCCGCGCCCGCTGTAGCGGTCTGATTTATCCGACTAATCCCGCCGTCAGTAGAGAGAAACCCCTCTATCCCGCCGGAGACCGATTCGGCATACTCTGCCGATAGAACAAGTTTCAGCGGTATTATGAATCTGGTGGATTCCTTGAGCAGGAAATCAGAGCCCTTAAGTTCGTAACCCAGCCCATCTCGGCCAGATGGGCTGGGTTCTCTAACAAAGGTGTAACCGACAGATAACCTATTATCATTATTGTCTGCTACCGCACAAGATATTCTACCGCCCCATCCCCCATCTTTTGTCCCGTCCCAAATACTTCCGGGATATTCATAATTCACTACTAAATATACCGGCGAGCCCGGGATAATGTTTTCTGATGTAATATAATTTTCCTGTTCTGTGAAGTAGAGTGGTTTCTTGAGGATAATTCGTCCATTGGAGTAATCTATTTCGTAGTCTTGCTCTCTGACAAGTAGTTCTCTTCTTATCACAAATCCTGTGAGTTTATCTCGTGTTTCTACTCTGATGAGTTCTGAGCCGATAATAATCTCTCTATGTTTAAGGTAGTAGATAGAGCCTCCTGTGGAGCGGAATTCCTCATTCGCCGGGATTTGTTTGTCTTGAGAAGCAAAAACAACTCCAGCAGCAGTCAATTTTAGATGTTCACTCTGATAAAGAGGCAGGTCTTTGACATCAAGTTTCGCCCCGGAGAGTGTTCTTTGATGGGTGGCTAATTCTGTCCCATCAATTCCTGAGGAATAACTTCCCCAAAGGAAATAACTCTTGCCCAGATTTGCACCCGGCAGCGATTCTATCTTGAGGTATAAACCTCCGACAGAGTTTGTATTTTCATAACTCACTTGAGAATTATCGCCGTATTCTAAATAATATTTATCATGGTCTATATAGGGGAAGAGCGTGGAGCGTCCATCGTTGTACGTTGTGCGTTCAGAATCAAAAGAAGAGGTGATAGAGAATTTATCCTTGATATTGCCACTGAGATAATATGCGAGTTTGTTTTCGCTCTGCCAGTCCTTTCCCTTCTCTACCCTTCTGACCTGTCCTTCACCTAATGCAACTATGGTTAAACCTTTGAGATAGAGGCGGGAGGACGACTCTATCTCTACTGGATGGATGCCGAAATTTGCCTTGACTAATAGTCCTTTTGTTACCCGAATGAGCATCGGGTTATCCGTAGTAATCCATTCACCCGGTATATCCTTGAGATGCAGGATATGTGTGCCGGGCATTACGTCGGGAATATGATACATACCGTTCTTGTCTGTCTTCACCGTCGTTCCGTCTTCCATTATAATCTCCGCGATGCCGTATCCCTGCTCATCATCGTCCTGGCTTCCATTGGCGTTCTTATCAAAGAAGACCTTACCGATGACCGTGCCTGAATCAAAGAGCGGGTCAGGGACAACAAAGACCGCTACTTTTGCTAAACTGCTTGTTTCCTCGTAGAGCGGTGGTTTATCATAATAATATCTGGCATATGCCTTATTAACATATCGTCCGATGGTGACAGAAGAACCGACTACTAATTGATAGAGCAGGGTCTTGGAGACGGAGGGCGCGAAATGCCCGACATCAAATATTAAGACATCCTGTATGTTAAGAGAAGGGTCTATCTGGCGGACATTATCTAATAGGGTTGAACTTCTGACATATCTAAAGCCCGGCGGTATATTGTCTATCACACTGGTTGCAGTGCCAGATGTCGGGTCAGGTCCAAGATTACTGATGACTATCTTATAAGTGATAACTTCACCGATAGAGACACGGGTCTTATTAGAATATTTCTGAATAAAGATTTCCGCAGGGTCATCCACTGCAGCCGGCCCGACTGCATACACCCTTCCGTCCCCGGTACCGACATAAAGAGTAGATGTAATCGCATCAGCAAGAGCGACTGAAGAACGAATAGTTCCTGTTGACACCTGGGAGGGCCAGTCTTCGTTAAGGAGAGCGCCTGTTTCCGACAGGCAATAGAGTTTGCCATCATCAGCGCCGAAATAGATATGTCCGTCAGCATCTATAGTCGGCGATGAACGAATCTTTGTCCCGATAGGATATTGCCATTTGTCTGCGGAATTATTAGTATTCACAGAATAAAGTGAACCGTCATCAGAACCGAAAACAACCCTGTTGTTTCTTAAAGCAGCAGAAGACCAGATTTGACCGCCCGTAGCAACCCGCCACTTCTGGCTTCCATCTGAATTCACCGCATAGAACGAGCCATCAAAACTCCCCACATAGACCACCCCATTACTTCCTACTACTGGCGTAGAATAAATACCACCGCCAGTAGAGAATTGCCATTTTAAGGTGCTGTTCTTGTGCAGGGAATGAAGTTTATTATCTAAAGAGCCAACATAAATAGTTCCGTCAGGACCTATTGCCGGTGAAGACCATATTTGAGCGCCGGTAGTAAAAGCCCACTTGAAACTGCCGTTATGATTCACAGCATAGAGTTTATTATCCAGAGTGCCGATATAGATTGTGCCATCATCATCAATAACCGGCGAGGAACGAATTAATCCTCCTGTCGGATAGACCCAGTTTTGACTGCCATCAAGTGGATTGATAGCGTAGAGAGCAGAACCTGCGCCTACATAGAGCGTGCCGTCATCAGCAATCGCAACT
>JASEHY010000141.1 GCA_030018555.1 Planctomycetota bacterium | reverse complement strand
CTGCCCCGTTAGAAGTGAGTGATATGGGCTTACTCTTTTAGTAATGGTTTCTAACTCACTTCTAACGGGGTAAGTCTTGCGTCCCGCCGCCTGTGGCGTCGCCTGTGGCGAACCTCGCCCTGGTGGGCGGGAGGCTCGCCCGAATGGGCGGCAGGCGTCAACGGATAACGCAAGACGCACAACGTTTTAATTATGCTTAAAGAACTAACCTATAAATCTGCTGGTGTGGACACTGTAAAAAAGGATGCGATTATAGATGAAATTATCCGACTGAGTAGAAAGACCTATGACCCGCGGGTGATTCAACATCCGTGGGGTTTTGCAGGGTTCTTCTCTCTTGAACACCCGGATAGGGTTTTTAGAAAAGGGCTCGGCAAAGCACCTGCTCTCGTTGCCTGCACTGATGGCGTCGGAACTAAATTAAAACTCGCCTTCCTCCTTGATAAACACGATACCGTCGGCATTGACCTCGTGGCGATGAGTGTAAATGACCTGATAGTTAGCGGTGCGGAACCGTTATTTTTCCTTGATTATATCTCCTGCGGTAAGGTGGACGAGAGAATAATCCACGAGATAATCAAAGGGATAGTAAAGGGGTGTGAGTCTGCTGGCTGTGCACTTCTGGGTGGAGAAACCGCTGAAATGCCTGATTTCTACGCACAGGGCGAATACGACCTGGCGGGCTTCGCCGTCGGCATCATTGATAAAAACAAAATTATCACCGGCTCGGCTATTAAAACAGGCGATGTTGTTATAGGACTCGGCTCCTCAGGTCTGCATTCCAACGGTTTTTCACTGGTCAGGAAGGTCTTTGGATTATCCCCAGCACATAACTTGAATCGGAGGGTAGATAAAAGTAGAAGTTATGTGCTGAATAAACTTAATCAATATATCCCGTCAATCTCATCCACACTCGCAGAAGAACTGCTTAAACCGACCATTATCTATGCGAAAGCCACGAGAGATGTCCTTTCCGCTTACCTGCTCAAAAAAGTGGTAAAAGGTATCGCCCATATAACCGGTGGAGGTATGATAGAGAATATTCCCCGCATCCTCCCATCTTCTCTGCGGGTGGAGATTGACGCCTCATCTTATCCCTGTCCACCTATCTTTCCCTTGATTCAAGAGACAGGCAATATTACAAAAGAAGAGATGTATCGGGTTTTTAATATGGGCATCGGGATGGTAATTATCGTTGACAGATTCTATGCAGATGCCATAATCAGACGAATAAAAAAAGCAGGTTATTACGGATACATTATAGGAAAGGTTGTCGTCCGAAAACCCCAGGAAAAGCAGGTAATAATAATATGATTCGTTATTCTCTCTTGGCTATTCGCTCTGTCCTCACCATCGTCCTCGCCCTCACCATAGTCTCCTGTTCTTATGGTCAGAGGATAGAGGAAAGTAATAGCCGGTTCAAAGAATTAGAAGATAAAATAATAGCACTTACTAAAGAACTAAAAGAACTCAATCAAAGATTGAACAATGAACAAAAGGTCTCAGAGATGCTGAAATTTGAACTTGCTCTTTTACGCAAGGAATTATTGGAGATACGTTCACCTTCGCTATCACCTGACCAATCTACGACAGAACGGCTGACCAGGTTAATCCAGGAGTTATCAAACCCGGCATCTGATATAGATAAACTTATCTTTGAACTGCGTAAATTTGGTAAAAGAGGTCCTCTTGCCTTGATGGAATCGCTCAAAAAGCCGGATGTTGAATATCGCCAGCGGGTGGAAAGGGTTTTTAGTGGACTTCTATCTGAGGATGCGGCTTCTATTTTATTACCTGCTCTTAAAGACCCTCTGGTGCGGACTTCTGTGGCGAGAATACTCGGCAACCTGAAAGACTACTCTGTAAGAAGTGAACTGAATTCTTACCTCTTGGGCGATGATGAAGATTTCGTCTTTGTCGTAGCCGAGGCGCTGGTCAAATTAAACGATAAGGCGGGTATCCCGGTCCTGATTGACTTCCTTAAAAAACCTGGCTCCAACAAACGGGCTCTTGCCTTTGACACCTTGCATAAAATAACCGGACTGACACTAAATTATAAATATTATGCAGAGCAGTCCGAGTTAATAGAAGGCGTCAAACGATGGGAAGACTGGTGGCTCAAAAATGCATCCACCTTTACTTTTCCCGAATGAAGTATCCCAAGAAGAACTGCTTCGGGATCCCGAAGTGAACCTGCTTGGGCTACTCCATTCGGGACCCGTCTGAGTGAAGCCACAGATTACATAGTTATGAAAATGAAAGTTGGGAATACAACCATCACTGACGGGAAATTGTTCCTTATTGCCGGCCCTTGCGTTATTGAGAGCGAAAAACTTCTCTTTAAGATAGCAGAAACAATAATAAAAATAGCACACCAGAATAATATCCCTTTTATTCTTAAATCTTCTTATGACAAAGCCAATCGCCTTTCTTACAAATCATATCGCGGAGTGGGCTTAAAAAAAGGACTGAAAATACTATCCCGAATAAAAAACGCCCTCAAGATACCTGTCCTTTCGGATATTCATTGTAAGGAAGAGATAAAACCGGCAGCAGAGGTTCTGGATGTTATTCAGATACCGGCGCTACTCTGCCGCCAGACCGATTTACTCATCAATGTCGGAAAAACAGGCAGGGCTATCAATATCAAAAAAGGTCAGTTCCTTGCACCGACCGATATGATTCATCTCGTGGAAAAAGTAAGAAGCACCGGCAATAATAAAATTATTATTACAGAAAGAGGGACTTCCTTTGGCTATCATAACCTGGTAAGTGATATGCGAAGCATTGCGATTATGAAAAGGTTCGGCTATCCGGTTGTTTATGACGCAAGCCATAGCGCCCAGTTACCCGGGGCCGGAGGAGGAAAGTCTGCCGGACAGAGAGAGATGATACCGGTTTTAGCACGGGCTGCGGTCGCTGCCGGTGCTGACGGCGTCTTCCTTGAAGTGCACCCTCAACCTAATAAGGCACTCTGTGATGGACATAATTCACTCCCTCTTACTGCTCTCCCTTCTCTTATAGCCACCCTTGTGCGGATATCCCGCGTCTGTGGTTCTACCATCCTGTCCTTCCCAGGACGATGGCTATCGTAAAGGCGGGACCATCACACCCCCTTAGCCCGCATTATTCATAAATTAAGGTAAGATTGCCACGGTCGCCTCTGGCGACCTCGCAATGACAAAAAGGGACGGTTTGTTCGTAGTTGCGTAGCTCGTATTGGTAATTGGGATTTATTTGGGATTTGGAAATTGGTCATTGGGATTTCAACGTGGCTTTTCAGACACGTTGTATTAGAATATGTTATCCTATTTTACAGCAGGCGAATCTCACGGTAAAGGTATTATTACAATCATAAAAGGACTCCCGGCAGGAATAGAAATCAACCGGAAGGAAATAGAATCTGAATTAAATCGCAGACGGCTTGCGGAAGGCCGTGGACCCCGAATGAATAAGGAATGTGATGAACCTGAAATCATCAGCGGGATACGTCACGGACGCACCATCGGCTCCCCTATCAGTATCCTCGTCAGGAACAAAGTCAATACCATAGATGAATTAGCACCACTGACAAAGGTCAGGCCCGGACATATTGATTTGGCAGTTGCGATGAAGTTATTAACACTGGACGGGAGAACAGGTGCTGAACGCGCAAGCGCCAGAGAAACCGTCGGCAGGGTCATCGCCGGCTCTATCGCGCAATCGCTCCTCAACCATTTTAATATCCATATCCACGTTTATGTAACCCGGATAGGCCCTATCCCTGCCTTGCCGGTCAGTGGCAGTTATCACCAATTAAAAACCAAACGTGATAATTATTTCCATACCCTTGACAGGAACATCATCCCTGAATGGCAGAAACTATTATACAATGCCCGGAAAAAGGGTGATACCCTCGGTGGTATCTTTGAGGTGATTGGTTTTAATATCCCGGTTGGATTGGGAGACCACACTCACTGGGAAGACCGTTTAGACGCACGGTTAGCTCAGGCAGTGATGGCTATCCCGGCAGTAAAAGGTGTAGAAATCGGCTTGGGCTTTGACTATTCAAACAAACCCGGCTCACAGGCAATGGATTTATTCTCGCTAAAGAACAACAAACCACAATTAAATAAATATGGCGGCTGGAAGCGGATGACGAACTATGCAGGTGGCATTGAAGGCGGTCTCAGCAATGGCGAGCCGATTATCATCAGAGCGACAGTCAAGCCCATCCCCACTTTAGGCAATCCGGTGCAGACGATAGACCTTGTCAAAAAGCGGAAGACAATGGCAATAACGGAGTCCGCAGACATCTGTGCTGTTCCTGCGGCATCGGTCATAGGCGGGGCAGTGGTGTCATTTGAAATCGCCCGTGCCTTTATCAACAAATTCGGCGCCGATACTCTGTTAGAAATGACAGGAAATTTTAAGAACTATCTGAGACTGTTGAGGAAGATGTTTTAACGGGATAGTTCGGGGGACACAATACTTATCTCGGATAGTTCGGGGGACACAATACTTATCTCTCATCCCTATAATTAGCCCATATTCGTCAAATAGGACACACCCGTA
>JASEHY010000140.1 GCA_030018555.1 Planctomycetota bacterium | reverse complement strand
CAGGGTTCGTGGAGTGTGCTGGGTAAATCGCACCGCTACCTTTTTGGACAGCCTGCTTAATAATACTTGTGAAGTTAAAAGAAATGGCAGGGATTATTGAACTCTCTTTGAGGAAATGTTGTACCTGATTAACAGACAGGATGTCGCCATTGATTCAGAAATACAGGGTAGTCAAGATTCCCCCCGCTTTCTGCTATAAAGTTTCTTTCAGGTAGAATCACTTGTTCCAGAAAATTATATCTCATCTTACGGGATGAACTCACCTGAAAGATAAAGAATGTTATCAGAAACACCAATATTATACTCATAATATCCTGTCCAATAATGTGTTATATTTCCTCTGATGGTAATCCAAAATCCCAAGAAATTATTCTCCTTCAGTTAAAATATCTATCTTATCCACCAGGATAATTTTATCCTGACCGGGTTTAGTTTCCACTATTTTACCACGGACTCCGACATATTGGCAGTAGTAATCATCCATATTAAAGGAAGCACTTTTGAGGAAGAATATGGTTTTACCGCCCATAGATAGTTTATATGCGGATGGTCTGCCAATATATTTACCTACTGATTCCACCCATCCTTTTGCATTATATGGCTCAGGTGCGGTTGCCCGACGGTATAATTCTTCAAGTCTGTCCTTGTATTTTTTCTCTATGGCTTGTTTGTCTGATGTTGCTTTCACAATAACTTTGCGATACTCTTTAAGAATCTCTTCCTTTGGTTCTAATTGTCTAATCTTTTCACTGCATTTTTCATTCAGTTCCTTATCCGATGATTTGTCTATTACTTCTTTGTATAGACGGAGCACCGTTGCGTAACTTTGCTGTAGAGGTGGTTTTTGTAGTTCATCCTGATAAAGTTGTTCTGCTTGATTAAAGATTTCCATTGCAGTTTGTTTAGCCATTTCATCTTGGGCTTTCTGTGATACTACTTCTAAATAACGCTTATAAGTTCCCCAGTAACGGGTATGTTTTTTACTGGTCCAGCCGGTAAGGTTGTCCGTTGGGGTGATTTGATACCACTCTCCTTTCTCTCCTGTAATTTTAACAGTAGTTCCTTCATTGATATGTCCGATGATATTTTCACCTGTTTGCGGGCTGCTCCTGACATTGATACGACCTACTTTGACCACGCCAAGCGATTTTTTCTTATCTACTCTCTCCACATATTTTTTTGTTATCCAGCATTTGGTATTCTCTGGAATCCTGACTTCTAACCAGCCCTTTTGGTCATTTACTACCACAAGTTTTTCTCCCTTAGCAACCAACCTGATAACGGGATAGTTTGTGCCGGCACCAGCACGTAGGTTAAGCTTCCCGACCGTTACCTCCACGACTTCTTGTGGTTCTGCGGTTTTAGTCTTTGAAGTTCCTTTTGTCTCTGTCCAACCAGAGGGTGTAACCAAGGTGTTTATACCGAGAGTGGCGAGGGCAACCAGCCAGCCACTGATATTCCATATTTTCTTCTTTACCATCTTCTACCTCCTTAACTATTATTACTTATTATCGGCTTTTTGCCAAGTTTTATTTAATCAATATTTATTAATATATCTGTTTCTACTCTGTCAAGAAAATCCCGCTAGGATAACCACAAAGACACAAAGAAAATGTAGGGACAGGATTTATCCCTGTCCGTCCCGTCCCTAACTTTGTGCTCTTTGTGCCTTCGTGGTGAAATTTATACTTTCCTATACAGTTAAACAAAATCCCGGTTATTGCTTCTTAGAAAGCACTACCGGTTTGACTGCGGTATTAATATCAATCTTATTCTCTCTTGCCAGCCATCCCACTGCCTGATGAAACAGGTCATTTGATAACCGCTTCAGTTCTTTATGGGTCTTGTCAATAGGACTTGGGCCATATTTGTCCAGATATCGCCAGACTTCTCCCGCTGCCTTACCAATTTCGTGTTGATACATAAACTCACCTCCTAATAATTATGTAATAAAATAGTAATCTTTTGTCAAGATAAAGTCTGATTTTATTTGACTTTTAGCAGAGGGTAAAATAGTAAGAAAGTAGCAACGAATCCCGTGAGGGAAAGAATAGTATGAAATTAGGAGTTAATATAGACCATATCGCGACGGTAAGACAGGCACGTCGGACATTTGAGCCAGAGCCGGTCAGCGCCGCTGTTCTGGCAGAACTCGCCGGCGCCGATGGCATCGTGGTTCATCTCCGTGAAGACCGCAGACATATTCAGGACCGGGACTTATCTCTCCTCAAAGAAGTGGTTACCACCAAACTCAATCTGGAGATGGGACTTTCTGAAGAAATCATCCGAATTGCACTATCAGTCAAACCGCATCAGGTTACTCTTGTTCCAGAGAGACGGCAGGAACTTACTACCGAAGGTGGTCTGGATTTGACCAAAGAGCGTAAAAGAGTAGAAGAAGCAATCAAACTATTTAAGAAGAATAAGATAGTGGTGTCACTTTTTATTGACCCTAACCGTGAACAACTGCAGATTGCTAAACTGGTTGGTGCTGATATGGTTGAACTCCATACAGGCGAGTATGCCAATGTGGTTGACCCTGAAGATAGGCGAATATGTCTTCATAAATTAGCCGAATCTGCGGTAACCGCCAGAAATATGCGACTCCAGGTATCGGCCGGACACGGACTTACTTATAATAATGTCCAACCTATCACTAAGATAATGGAAATAGAGGAACTTAATATCGGACATAGTATTATTGCTCGCTCAGTTCTGGTCGGTATTGAACGAGCAGTGAGAGAAATGAAAGAGATACTATTGAGGAAATAAAAATCTATGGTATTAGCAAATTGTATCACTGCGATGGTAACCCCTTTTAAGAACAACAAAGTAGATTATAAGAAATTATTGGAGTTGATAGATTTTCAGATAGAGAACTCTGTCAGTGGGCTGGTCTTATGCGGGACAACAGGTGAGGGTTCAACATTAACTGATGAGGAAAAGGAAAAGATATTTAAGGTCAGCGTCAGGCACGTTCGTGGTCGCATTACCTTGATAGGTGGCACCGGCACTAATGACACAGCCAAAACCATCAAACTCAGCCGTATGGCTCAGGATTGCGGTATGGATGCAGTGCTGGTCGTTACCCCATATTATAATAAACCTACTCAGCAAGGGCTATTCCTGCATTTCTCAGCAGTTGCCAGAAGTGTAAGAATACCAATTATCCTTTATAATGTGCCGGGCAGAACAGGGGTCTCCATTACTCCTGAAACCGTTGCCAGACTCTCTGCACTGAAGAATATTGTTGCCATAAAAGAGGCGAGCGGCGATTTAGATGCTATCTCCCGGCTAAAGAAACTATGCGATATAACCATCCTCTCAGGTGAAGACTCTCTCACCTTCCCCATCCTCTGTCTCGGCGGTAGGGGAGTTATCTCGGTTGCCTCAAATATTGTCCCACGAGATATGGTAAAAATGATTGATGAATTTAATAACGGTAATCTTACTGCCGCAAGGCAATATCATCTCAAACTGCACCCATTAATGAAAGCGTTATTTATTGAATCCAATCCCATTCCAGTCAAAACAGCAATGAAGATACTCGGTATGCTTAATGGAGAAATACGGTTACCTCTGTGTCAGATGAGTAAGGAAAACACCGCAAAACTAAAAGTAGTTATCCCGCGGTATTCATAAATTTGTAGTAATATATTAGCGGATTGAGAAATTCCCCCTTATGGCGCTAAAGACCCATGGCGCTTCGGCGCCATAAGGGGGAATTGCTTCAGCCGGCTAAATAATTACCATAAATTTCATACTATACTAAACTTGACTTTCCTTATGGGGTAAAATAATATATAGAGGATGTTGAATAAGAAGAAAATAATCAAGGCGATGAGGTTGTTTCTGGAGGGGATAGGTGAGAATCCAGATAGAGATGGGCTAAAAGAAACGCCTGAGCGGATTGCCCGAATGTGCGAGGAGATATATGCCGGACTGGATACAGGAGATTCAGCGACCCAGATAATAAAACCGTTGATTGCTCAAGAACATGACGAGATAGTTTTGTTAAAGGATATACCGTTTTATTCTATCTGTGAGCATCATCTTCTGCCATTTACAGGCAGGGCACATGTGGCTTATCTTCCGAAAGAAGGACGGGTAACTGGATTGAGTAAAATAGCCCGTCTGGTAGATGTGTTTTCCAAGAGACCGCAGGTTCAGGAAAGACTAACGGTTCTCATTGCAGAGACAATGATGAAGGCGCTTAAGCCAAGAGGTGTGATGGTAATCATTGAAGCCGAGCATCTTTGTATGACGATGAGAGGCATAAAAAAGCCGGGTTCAATAATGATAACTTCTGTAGTTCGTGGTATCTTTCGCAGTAATCCCGCTACCAGAGCAGAAGCAATGAATCTGATTTATACGAAATAAAACCTTTGCGGCTTCTACCTCCTGGCGGCATAGGAAAGTATAAGATTAACCACCAAGACATCCTTACAGGATAAACTGCGGTCACAAAGAACACAAAGGTAACTCCCAATCTATTTCTTGGTGATTTCTTTGTGACCCTGCCCCGTTAGAAGACCAGTCCGCCAAAGGCGGACTGG
>JASEHY010000013.1 GCA_030018555.1 Planctomycetota bacterium | reverse complement strand
GGATTGCACAGATAAGACCAAAAAATTTAATCAGTGAAATCTGTGTAATCTGTGGTTACGAAGTTTTCTTATTCGTGTCGTGGTCTGTCAAGTGTGTTCTAATGCGTCATTTTGTATCTTTTTTGCCTGTCTCTGGCGGCGACCAGAGTCCTTTCTTGTTATCTCGTGCCCGTTTCTCATAGGTATTGAAAATCTCCATATATTTGAACGGGAATGCTCTATAGACCTCACCATATCCCTGTCTGACAATCTCAAGATTAACAAATAACCCATCCGGCACCCGGTAAAGGTATGCCAGTAACCGCTCATATTTGTCTAACTCTGGTTTTTCCTTATCATATTCTATATATACTTCTTCTCCTTTGAGAAGATTAGTCAGAAATTTGCTCGCTTCCTTCCCCCATTTTTCTACTGGTTTATCAGGATGAACTGTTTCCGGCGTATCAATACCTTTTAGCCGAACTTTAACCTCTTTATTATCCATCAGGAGAAGAATAGTATCGCCGTCAACGACTCTGATAATTTTATAGGCGGTTTGTTCCTTGAAATCCTTAACCGGATATTTTGGTGGTGGTTGTTGAGACGCTAATGAGACTAATGAGGATATTAAACATCCCACTATGATGAATAGCAGGATACCGACTAATAACCATTTTTTGGCTTTCATATAATTAACCCTCCTTCTTGCAGTGAGTCCTTTGTTCCTTGGTAGCCACCATCCCGTGAGGGACAGGATAAACTCCGCGAATCTGTTACTGGCTGTTAGACCGAAGGTCGTTACAGCCAGTTATCCCGATGTATATCGGGGTTATCATAGCAAAACAATATAATTTTGTCAAAGAGAAGAGAACACGAATAAGACGAATACGGTCACGCCAAAGGCGGATGTGCCTCTGGCATCACTTTATTCGTGTTTAATTTTCTTGACCTATTAGAGATATATTGATATTATTTAAGGTATTAAAAAGTATCCCCCCGATGGCTATCGGGGGGGATTCGTGATATTCGTCTTATTCGTGCTATTCGTGTTCCTCTTTTTCTTGCGAAACAAGGAGGTATAAAATATGGGATTATTTTCTCCTAAAAAGACACCATCATCGCCAACAATATCCAGCATCCATCCACCATCTTCCGTGTCAGAGGAAAAAATGACCGAGATTAGTTCAATCATAAGGACTGCTGATAGTCTTAATGATTTGTTGATACATACTGCTCAGAAAACCAGAGAGGCAATTCATGCTGACCGATTGACTATTTATGTGGTGGATTCAGCAAACAATATCATTAGTTCCAGAATAAAAGACGGAGATGAAGTGAAATCAATCGCTATCCCTATGAGTAATAGCAGTATTGCGGGCTATACTGCTAAAAACACAAAAGTGGTCAATATTAAAGACGCATATGATGCGGCAGAGTTGCAGAAGAATTATCCTGACCTGCATTTTGACCGTAGTTGGGACCAGCGAACCGGATATCGTACTAAAGAGGTGGTTTCTATTCCGGTGGTGCTGAAAGGTAAGATTCAGGGGGTGATACAGGCGATAAATAAGAAAACACCATCGCCAGATGGTGGCTTTGGTGCATCTGATTTGCAAACTATTCAACAAATATCTGATACCCTCGCCCCTGACCTTTATAAAATAAAATCATTTGAGGATAGTCAGCGGGACGTGGAATTCCAGAAAAAGATAAAACGGCTTACCGATAAAATTCATTCTTCTACTAATTTTGAGGAGATGTTGTTCTCTGTAACTGCTGACCTTGAAGGGCTCTTTGAGGTGGGTAATATAACGGTATATATGATGGATAAAGCCACGAATGAACTGATAGCCCATTATCGTGATAAGGATAAAACAGAGGAGATAAGGATAGGATTTGATAATAATAGTATTGCCGGCTTCGCTGCTAAAAATAATAGGGTGCTCAAGATTGATGATGTTTATAATGACTCGGAGTTGATAAAAATAAGCCCTGAAATCAGGTTTGATAAACGTTGGGATGAGAAGTTTAACAAACGAACAAAGAGCGTTCTTAGTTTTCCGCTCATCTTTGGCGGAGAGGTTCAGGGTGTGATTCAACTTATCAATAAAAAAAATGGTTTGCCGTTTTCAGATAAGGATATTGAAACCACGCGGGAAATTGCCACGACATTGGCAATTGCGCTGAACCGGCAGAAAAAGGTGGTCAGCAGAATCAGTAAATATGATGCGCTTGTTTCAGCCAATCTGATTTCTCCTGAGAAACTTGACTCTGCACTCAAAAAAGCCAAAGAGAGTGGAGACACCCTTGAACACATCTTGATTACTGAACATAGTGTTTCGCCCACCGACATCGGTAAATGCTATGGCTACTATTTCAGGGCTGACTTTATCGGTTTTATGCCCGAAATGGAGATACCTATGGATTTGCTTCAGGGCTTGGCGCTGGAAACACTCAAGAATGAATTATGGGTGCCAGTGAGTAAAAAAGGTGCTACTATTAAAATTGCTATGGACGACCCCAGAGATGTGGTTAAAAGAGATAACATCCAGATTAGATTTAAGTCCGCAAATATTGTCTACGGCGTCAGCACCAAAGATGATATCATAAAAATCATAGATTATTTCTTCGGCGTCTCCAAATCAGATGTGCCTACCGAGAAGGATGTCGTAGATATTCTGGACGAACTTAAAGGTGAAGTAGAAACAGCGGAAAAAGACGAGGGTAAGGAAGAACTGAAAGAAGACGATTCTGCCATAGTGAGATTGGTTAATCAGATAATTGAGCAAGCATACGCCCGGCGGGCTTCTGATATTCATATTGAACCTTATACCGAGAGAGATACTATTGTGCGACTCAGAATTGATGGCTCCTGTCAGGAGTTTATGAAAGTACCGAAACATTATAAGAATGCTCTTGTCTCCCGTATCAAGATAATGTCCAATCTGGATATCTCGGATAGAAGATTACCGCAGGATGGAAAGATTAAGTTTAAGAATTTCGGAAAATTGGATATTGAACTTCGTGTGGCAACTATTCCCACTGTCGGCGGTAATGAAGATGTGGTCATGCGAGTCCTTGCCTCCAGTAAGCCGATACCGTTAGATAAGTTAGGAATGAATCCACATGTTCTATCGCAACTTAAAGCAATTCTGGATAGGCCTTATGGTCTCTGCCTTGTGGTAGGTCCGACCGGCTCAGGGAAAACTACTACCCTGCATTCTGCCCTTGGGCATATCAATACACCTGATATGAAGATATGGACAGCAGAAGACCCTGTGGAAATTACGCAGTATCAACTCCGACAGGTTCAGGTACACACCAAGATTGGTTTTACCTTTGATAGAGCGATGAGGTCTTTTCTTAGATGTGACCCCGATGTGATTATGGTTGGAGAAATGCGCGATTTAGAAACAGTCTCTACAGGCGTAGAAGCATCTCTCACAGGGCATCTGGTATTTAGCACCTTGCACACGAACAACGCCCCTGAAACAGTTACTCGCCTTCTTGAATTCGGGATAGACCCGTTTTCATTTGCAGATGCCCTTCTGGGCATATTAGCACAGCGACTGGTGAGAACACTTTGTGTTTCCTGTAAAGAAGAATATCATCCCACTAAAGAAGAATTTGAGACCGTGCGAATAGAATACGCCAATAACGAACTATTTGACTCGCAGTTTAAGTATTCCAAAGACCTTGTTCTATATAGACCTGCTCCAGATGGCTGTAAGGAATGTAATGGTAGGGGCTACCGCGGACGAATGGGTATCTATGAGTTGCTGGTCTCTTCTGATGGGGTTAAGTCGCTCGTTCATAAAAAACCTACACCAGCACAACTCACAGAATTAGCGGTAAAAGAAGGAATGACTACATTAAAACAAGACGGAATTGAAAAGGCGCTCAAAGGGTTTTCAACACTAAAAGAGGTGCTCTCGGTGTGTATGAAGTAGTGCTTCGTCACATATAATTTGATGGGTTACCCTTCCTTGCCTGTTATTCCAGTCCCGCTTGTCATTCCCGTGAAAACGGGAATCCAGCGGGATAAACTCCAGCGGGAATCCAGAAGGATGTAAGGAATCTGGACTCCCAGTGGGAGTGACAAACAGCGTGGAGATGTCATTCATCAATTGAGCTGTGAAGGAGTAGTAGGAGCAATTCATCCCGCCAAGGCGGGACCAGATTAAAGCGTGAAAAATAGAGAGAAATTTAGTTCAGGATTAAAAAGAGTATCTTTAGTGATAATTTCTTTCTGTTTAATATCTTCTCTCATCACTTGCCTGCCTGCGCCGCCTGCCTCCCCGGCCGGGGCAGTAGACAGGTTGGCACGGCAGACAGATGCAGGTGGTGATAATGATATTCCTGAACCACCGAAGACATTTCAGAAGGTTTCACACCCTGATGAACTCAAATTCACTCCTTTAGAAATCAAGATTCCCAAACCTGAAAGGATTGTCCTGCAAAACGGTTTAGTTATGTATATTATGGAAGATAATGAATTGCCAATGATAACAATAAAGGTCCTTATTAGGAACGGTGCGCTTAATGATATCTCTGAGAGTGGTAAAGCCGGCACAGCCAATCTGGTTACTACCTTATTAAAAACAGGTGGTTCTGTTAAATACCCTTCAGAAGCCCTGGACGAAAAACTGGACTTTATGGCAGTAGAATTAGAGACCTCAACAAATTACGAGGATATAGAAATAACCCTTTCTTTCCTGAGCCGTGATTTTAATATCTGTCTTGATATCCTGAAAGACATTCTCTTTGCGCCACTATTTCCCTCAGATAAACTTGAGAAAGAAAAAGAGCGTATTCTTGAAACAATCAGTCGTGAGAACGATGAACCCGACATTATCGCTGAGCGTGAATTTAGAAGATTGATTCATCGCAACCATCCTTTCGGCAACCCTGTCTATGGCGACGCTAACTCTGTCCCATTAATTACTGTATCAGACTTGAAACAGTTCCACCAAAAATATTTTACCTCCTCCAATATGATAACGGGTATCGTAGGCAGTTTTAATAAAGATGATATTATCGCTCTTCTTAAAGAGACATTTGAGAAAATACCTGGTCGTCCGGATACACCAACAAGGCTCTTCCCTGTTGATAAAATATATAACAAATCAATCAATCTGGTTGATAAAGAAATAACACAATCCGTTATTCGCCTTGGACATCTTGGTATAGAGCGTCTTGTGCCTGATTATTTCAGCGTCATTTTGATGAATGCAATCCTGGGGGGGATGTCAACCTCACGGCTCTATGACCAGATTCGCGAACAACGAGGCTTGGCTTATGATGTCTTTTCATATTTTACTCTCTCCAGAAATACCGGAATGTTTATAGTGGCAACCTCCACCAAAAACGAGTCGGTTCATCAGACTATATCTCTTATCATTGAAGAGATACAAAAGATAAGAGAAAATCTGGTGGAAGAATCAGAATTACAAAATACCAAAGAAGGTATCCTGAACAGTTTCGTATTCAGGTTTGATAATCCGGTGCGGGTGGTGCAACAGTATATGTATATAGAACATATCGGATTACCGGCGGATTATCTGGAAACCTATCGGGATAATATAATGAAAATCTCACGAGAAGACATCAGGCGAGCAGCACAAAAATATCTTAAACCAGAAAACTATGTCCTTCTGGTTGTCGGCGATAGTAGGAAATTTGATAAACCGCTTTCTCTTTTCGGAGAGATTAACGAAATCAAGTTGCAGAGGGAGTCCCGTAATGGGAGTGATGGACTGGAAAGAAATGAAAGATGAGGGGACGGGAAGTTTTCCAACCCCTCACCCTGAGTCCCCAGTTGACACGAAGTGTTACCCTGAACAGAGTGAAGGGTCTCGCTGGCATCCGTTACGAGATTCTTCGCTAACGCTTAGAATGATCTTTCAGGTCATCTGGGGACGAAGGGTCTCAATATGAACATTCCATTCATCATTATCGGCACAAGGAATAAACATAAAATCAGAGAAATCAAGGCAATTTACTTGCTGTTAGTCCCGCCAAGGCGGGATTACAGCGAGTTATCCCGACGAATGTCGGGAAATTCCTTTCCCGATAAATCCCGAAAGCTTTCGGGACTGGGGCGGAAAAATCCGAAATCCTCCCCCGATGTTCATCGGGGGACAAACCCGAAATTAAATATACGGTTCATACCTTTGTCTGACTTTTCCGCCAGGGGCGGAAATCTTCCGACAGTAAAAGAGAACGCTAAGACCTACACAGAAAATGCCAGAAAGAAAGCGGTGTCTTTAGCAAAATATACCGGCTATATTACTCTATCTGAGGATTCTGGCATAGAAGTTAAGGCGTTAAAATGGCAACCCGGTATTTATTCGGCGCGTTATGCCTCTATGGAGAAAAACAGAAATGCTCCAGACCAGAACAACAACCAGAAACTTCTTAACGAACTCCCAGACGTGCCGATGTCTAAAAGGATTGCCCGTTATAGATGCTCTGCCGTAGTGTCTTCACCGAATGGTAAAATCCTCGCCAAAGCAGAAGGCACCTGCTGGGGCAAGATTGCCTTTAGCCCTAAAGGCAGGAATGGATTCGGCTATGACCCCATCTTCATACCCGATAAGCAACCAGCAAGAACAAAGAGGCTAACCTTTGGACAACTGCCCGCCAATTTCAAGCACACAATAAGCCACCGTGGTAAAGCACTAAAAAAGATATTCCTTAAGTTGTCTGAACTACGAACCAATCTCTTTTAGATATTTCTTCATCCGCTCTAATCTTTTCTCTCCTATTCCTTTTATTACTAACAACTCATTGAGGTCTTTTATACCACCCATTCTCTCGCGATATTCTATTATCTGATTCGCTATCGGATAGGTAATATAGGGGATAATGGTTAGTTCATCTGCTCCTGCGGTATTAATATTAATAAGGAAGAATTCCTGCTCTCTGGAAAAAAGAACAGGTATCTGTGTATCAAGAGGTATAATAGATATTACAAATAGTATAATGAGAAGAACGACAAGAATAATTTTCTGTAATGGCGTATAAATCATCTGTTTCTGCGATGGTTATCTCTTCGGGGTTGAACGACGAAGTGTGATTTTTTACCTTCTAAAACAGCGATAAGATTTTCTGCCGCGATTATCGCCATTCTGGCTCTGGTCTCTATAGTTGCACTACCTAAATGAGGTAAAATGGTTACATTATTCAGTTTTAATAAACCCGGATGAACTTGAGGTTCTTTTTCATATACATCAAGTCCTGCCCCAGCGATTATGTTATGCCTCAAGGCATATACCAACGCACTTTCGTGAACAATCGGACCTCGGGACGCATTTATCAAGTAAGCAGTCCGTTTCATCATCTTCAATTCCTTTAAGCCGACAAGATATTTTGTTTGTTCTATTAAAGGGATATGAAGAGTAACGAAATCGGATTGTTTAAGGAGTGCAGGTAAAGAAATCTTTCTGGCGGATACCTTTTTCTCAAAAGAAGGTTTGGCAGAATGATTGTAATATATGATTTTCATTCCCAGTCCGTGTGCCTTGATACCGACCGATTGTCCGATTCTTCCGCATCCGACAATTCCCAATGTCTTGCCGTGAATATCCCTGCCAAGTAATAGAGTGGGCGACCAGACCTTAAATTTCCCTGTTCTGACAAAGCGGTCTGCTTCTGTGACCCTTCTGGCAACCGCAAAAATCAATGCTAATGTAATTTCTGCGGTGGCTTCGGTCAGAATTCCCGGCGTATTGGTAACGGTTATATTTTTCTTACAGGCGTAATTAACATCAATATTATCATAGCCCACAGCATAATTTGAGATGACTCTCAGTTTTACACCGGCATCAATTATCTCTTTATCAATCCTGTCAGAAAGCATACAGAGAAGACCATCGGCATCTTTTATCTCTTTGAGTAATATCTTTCTATTGACGGGCTTATCCAGAGGATTGATTACTATATGGCAATTATGTGCTTTGAGGAGTTCTATTCCTTCGGAAGGTATTTTTCTGGTGAGATATATTTTAGGTTTCATTGAGGCACTATGGGATATGTGGTATCCCCACGCTTCGCTGCGGGATAAGAACCTGTAACAGCCCCCTCAAGCAGGGCTTAACAGGTTCTAATCCCTCCGTTTTACTCCGGGATAAGAAACTCTAACTCACTTTGTTCGTAAGAGTTTCTAATGGGCGAGGAGGGAGTTGAACCCTCACCCCCGTGAGGGGAGGGGATTTTAAGTCCCCAGCGTCTGCCATTCCGCCACTCGCCCCGTTGGAGGTAAAATTATAATTTTGTCTCTAACGGGGCTCGCCCTAATAATAAAGATTATTTTATCACTTGTCTCTGGCTGAGGCAAGAAATAAAGCAATATTACTTGCTTTACGAGCATCAACAAATTAGATTATAACTCTGATTGAAATGTTAAAACTTCTTAAACCATAAAAAGTAAGGAGGAAAATATGGCAGAAATTATTTCAGGGACAGAGACATCTAAAAAGATACAGGCGGAATTAAAAGATGAGGTTACTCAACTCAAATCCAAAGGTATCACACCGGGCTTATCCACTATTCTGGTCGGCGAAGATGAGGCATCAAAGGTTTATATCGGTCAGAAGATAAAGGTCTGTGAAAAATTGGGCATCACCTCATTCCATCATAAATTACCTGCAAATACGATAGAATCTGATTTGCTCAATCTTATTAACACGCTTAATAATGACCCCAAGGTTCATGGTATTCTCTGTCAATTGCCCTTACCCAAGCATATTAATACTGACAAGATGCTTCTGGCAATTTCGCCTGATAAGGATGTGGATGGTTTCCATCTTCTTAATATGGGAAAACTTCTCTCCAAGAAGAGTATGAAAGAGATAGAAGAAGAAAAGATGTATCTTCCCTGCACACCACACGGTATTATTCAGTTACTGAGACGAGCCAATATTCCTTTAAGCGGTGCAGAGGCAGTAGTAGTTGGTCGTAGTAATATTGTTGGTAAACCAGTGGCACTCTTGTTAATGGCAGAAAATTCTACCGTAACCATCTGTCATACAGGCACAAAGAATATGGCAGAGGTTACTCGTCGGGCTGATGTTCTCATTGCCGCTATTGGCAAACCTAAATTCATCACTGCTGATATGGTCAAAGATGGTGTGGTTGTAATAGATGTCGGCGTTAATAGATTGCCTGAAGGTCTCTGTGGTGATGTTGATTTTGATAAGGTTAAGGAAAAGGCAAAAGCGATTACGCCTGTGCCCGGTGGTGTCGGACCAATGACTATTGCTATGCTGATGGTTAACACTGTCAAAGCCGCCAAGAAATTAAGCGGAGTTAGATAGAGTTTTTAGATTATGAGTCCTAAATTGTTTGAGATTCCTCTAGTTCACCTCCCTATCTATTCCTATGGCTTTATGGTGATGGTGGGTTTTTTGAGTGCTATATTTATTGCTTCCCGCAGAGCCGACCGAGATAATATCTCACCTGAACTTATCTTTGATATCGGTTTAATCGCAATGATTAGCGGTATTATTGGTGCCAGAATATTCCATATCATCTATTTCAGAGACCATTTTGATTTTACCCTGTTTGATATTTCAGATGGTGGAATGAATATCATCGCCGCCGCCGTAGGATTTTTTATACCGTTTATTATTCATCTGAAGAGCAAAAAACATGGTACAGGTTCGCTACGCTCACTGCAAGCAGGTAACAACATCTTTGCTTTTAATACAGTTATCAAAATATTATTTCTGTCCTTTCTTACTGCTATTCTGTCAGGACGTTTCATACATCTGTTACTCCATCGTAATGAATATGACTGGCATATCTTTTATGTGTGGCAGGGCGGATTGGTCTTCTATGGCGGAGTGATTTTAGCCGTAATAGCCATTATTGTTTATCTCAAGAATAGAAAAATACCGATATTGAAGACAGGCGACTTATTGATGCCGGTTATATTATTAGGGCTTGCATTTGGTAGAATCGGCTGTTTCCTGAACGGCTGCTGCTATGGTAAAATAGTTTCCTCCTTCACTTGGGCGGCTTACTTCCCTATTATCAGAGATAAAAACCATGTTATTATCGGAAGCCCGGCTTATATTCACCACCGTAATCAACATCTTATCCCGACAGACAGTCAATTAAGTCTGCCGGTTCATCCCACCCAGATTTACGAAGCCATTTTAGGAATCATCCTCTTTATCATTCTTTCTATTATATGGGCAAAAAAGAGATGCTTTAATACTGATATAGAGCCAAAACACGGGTTCGGTATTGCCTATGCAGGTATGTTATACGCTCTCGGCAGATTTACTATAGAACTATTCAGGGGTGATAATGATAGTTTTATCAGCGGACTCTCATATTCTCAATTAGTCAGTATGGGCTTATTCATAATAGGTGTAGGACTTTTTATCTATCTGAAAATTAGACCGCCTGTTACCTCTCATCAACATACTAACAATATAAAAGTTGGGTAATTACTGAACTCTTGCGAAACGGAAAACAGACCACCCAAAAGTGTCACCCTGAACCATGCCCTGAAACAAGTTCAGGGTCTGCGATTTCAGGGTCTAATATAGATGCTGAAACAAGTTCAGCATGACAGAAGGGGGGCATTTCGCAAGAGTTCAGTAATTGCCCTGCGAGACGCGAGGCGGTAGTCAACGAAGTGTATCCTCATTGACACCTTATGCCGGGCGACTCAGTACGAGTCATCATCGGTCTGTTTTGATATGATGGATTCAGAGTAGCATCTATGAAAGTTCTGAAAGTACGACATATTGAATGGGTTAAATTATTACCTCTTCTCAGAATAAGATATCCGTTAATGCTAAGTGGTGTGCCTTCACTAAAACTTAATGAATTAGTGCAGATGGGTTTTAAGTTAAAGGATATGCCGCTTTACGGTGATGAAAAGGATGCTTATGGTTCAATTCGCCTTAAAACTGTTCTGGCACAATACTATGATGTTAAGCCGGAAAACATTGCCTTGATTGCTGGGGCAAATATGGCGGTTTATATGGTTTGTGCAGTATTACTCAAACCCTCTGACGAAATAATAATAGAATCGCCGTGTTATGAGCCATTCCGCCGTGCCGCCCAATCAATTAATGCTATTAAAATAAAATATCTGCCACGAAGATTGAGCAATAATTTCCAGCCCGACCCCGCGGAATTGAAGAAACTTATCTCGCCTCGCACCAAACTTATCTTACTCTCTAACCTTCATAATCCTTCGGGCGTCAAATTAGATGACAGAGTAGCGAATGACCTCATAAAAGTTATAGATAAATCCGGTGTCTATATGGCAATAGACGAGGTTTATCGTGATTTTCTCTTTATTCAGAACAAGGTTAAGAGCAAACCAGACCCGATGTTCAAGATGCACCCGCGTCTGATTACACTTTCCAGTTTGACCAAGGTCTATGGACTGGGTTATATGCGCACCGGCTGGCTAATGGCAGAGCCGAATCTTATCTACAGGTTTTCACGAGCGTATGATTATATGTCTGCCTGTGACGCATACGCGGCGCAGATGATTTCGCTTTTCTGTCTTCAGCACATCAATCACCTTGTTGAACGAAGCCGGGAAATAGTTGGTAAGAACTTAGAAATAGTAAAAGACTGGGTAACAAAACAAATAGAAAATGAACTTGCTCTTAAGTGGGTGCCACCTGATGCTGGTATTATTTGCTTTATCAAGTTGCCATGCGGTATAAATTCATTTAGATTTAACCAGTATCTCTATAAATATTATGATACGGTAGTAACGCCCGGCGAGTATTTTATGATGCCTGGTTATATCCGGCTCAGTTTTGGGGTAAAGGCAAATATTCTGAAAAAAGGGTTAAATAACATTACCACCTGCCTATACCGTCAGGATAAGTTATGAAACATCGTTGTAAGTGTATATTAGAAAACTTATTAGAAACAATAGGTAATACGCCGTTAATACCTATCAGACTCCCGGGCGAACTTTCATCATCAGCGACTATTTACGGTAAATTGGAGTTCTTTAATCCTTCGGGTAGTGTAAAAGACCGTATTGCTAAATATATTATAGAGATGGCGGAAAAGAGAGGGGTATTAAAAAAGGATTCTATTATTGTGGAAGCGACAAGTGGTAATACTGGTATTGCCCTTTCAATGGTCGGTGCCGCTAAAGGATATAAAGTGGTGATTATTATGCCTGAGCATATGAGTCAGGAGCGTATTAAAATAATGCAATCCTTTGGTGCAAAAGTAATACTTACTCCAAAAAAGGGTGGATTTATTGAGCCAGTCAAACGCACCGAAGAAATGGCGAGAAAAAATCCCAAGGTCTTTCTACCATGCCAGTTCTCAAATGAGGATAATACTGAAACCCACCGTCTAACTACAGGTCAGGAGATTATTCGTCAGACCAACGGAAAAATAGATGCCTTTGTTGCCGGTATCGGCACAGGCGGAACATTGATGGGCGTGGCAAAAGCCATCAGAGATGCCAATATTAAGGCAAAGGTCGTTGCAGTAGAACCTACTGAGGCAGCGATACTTTCAGGCGAGGCAGAAATGTGCGGTCACGGCATCCAAGGTATCGGTGATGGTTTTATTCCAGAAATAGTTAAACCCGAAGAGATTGATGAGGTGGTGAAGGTTAAAACCAGAGACGCTATCAGAATTGCAAAACGGCTCATTCAGGAATTAGGCATACCTGTTGGCATTTCTTCAGGGGCGAATTATTTTGCCGCAAGGGCTATTGCCCGTAGACTCGGTAAAGATAAAACGGTTGTAACTATTATGGCAGACCGTATGGAACGATACTTCAGCACTGATTTGTTTTAGAGCAGGAAAGTATCACGCTAATAGGGACAGTTTTCTTGAGAATCTATAAGGATTACCTCACTCCAACTGTTACCTGTCTAAATCTTGTTGGTGAGCAGCCGTGAGACATCTCAGCGGTTTGCACCGGCTCGCCTTTGCCACAACTAGGCACACCCCAGAGAACCCAATACTTATCATTACAGATGGCATCACAGGAAGCCCAGAATTCAGGTGTAATACCCTGATAATTCGGATATTTTACCATCCGTGTCTTTTTGCCGTTCTTAATCTCCCAGCCGATTTCACAACCGAACTGGAAATTCAATCTCATCTGGTCTATACTCCAGGATTTATTGACATCCATATAGATTCCGTCTTTGGTGTCCTTGATAAGGTCATCCAGTTCCCAGGTGCCGGGCATAAGTGAGATATTATTATTGCGAATCATCGGGATACGGGCGAATCCATCAGCCCGACAACAACCTCTGCTTGTGCCTTCCGCGACTTTTAGCGCCAGTTCGCGATTGGTCTGATAACCAGAGAATATGCCGTTTTGAACCAGATGCCACCGTTGAGCTCTTACTCCATCATCATCATAGCCAAATGTCGCTAATCCTCCAGGCACCGTACCATCAGCCACAATGTTAACTATCGCACTACCAAATTTATAATTACTCCCATATTTTTCGGTGGTAAGAAAACTGCGTCCTGCGAAACTTTCTTCCATTCCTAAAACGCGGTCAAGTTCAGTAGGGTGTCCAACTGATTCGTGAATCTGCAGAACCAGTTGGGCGCCGCCCAGGATAAGGTCTTTTTTGCCCGAAGGACAGAGAGGCGCTTTGAGAAGTGCTACCGCCTCTGAACGAATACGCTCTGCATTTTCTATTAAAGGCAATGATTTTATTAGTTCGTAACCCATAGAACAATACTGACCCCTGAAAGAGGCGGGGAACGAACGGGTTTGGGTGTCGCCGTTACCAACTGCAGTGGCTGAATACCCTCCACCACTACGCAATAAAATCTGCTCTATGAAACTGCCCTCAGAGTTTGCGAAGTGTTGATGTTCCCTACGGAAACTCATTGAACTAAATGCTTCTTTTATAGATTTATGTTTCCGTAATATTGCGTCTATTCTGAAAAGCAGGTCAAGTTTTTCATCCTTACTTACCGCGAAAGGGTCTATGACAAAAGGTGTCTGCCAGAAATCAACATAGGTTTTTTCTTTAGTAAGTTGAATATCTTCTTTTTTCAGGATTGCTGATGCACGAGCAATTTCTACCGCTAAGGTGGTTGTCCTGACTATTTCTTCCTGTGTTAGTTTGCCGGTGCAGGCAAAACCCCAGGCACCATTAGCAATCACGCGGATACCTGCGCCCAATGATTCAGACTGCTCAAAACCTCCTGCCTTGCCGTTACGCACCTGAATATCCTCGGTTCTGAAATTAATAATCCTGATGTCCGCATAAGTTGCACCTAAATTCTTTGCAGTATCTAATGCCACATTACAAAGTTCTTTCATACTATAATACTCCTTTCTGCAACCATATATATTTTTATACTATGCCTTTTCAAGATAATTCGTGTTAATTCGTGGTTAAAATTATTATGGAATTTTGTTGCCTTGAAGACTAAACAAATTATATTAGGTTATATGCCGTCACGATTTACTTGTAGTGAGCATAGCGAATCTATGACAGTCTCTGATAATTTTCTCAAAGGACAGACTCTCCTGATTATTTCACCTCACGCTGATGATGAGGCATATGGTTGTGCCGGAAGTGTGGCTAAGATTAAAGCATTAGGTGGCAAGGTCTATATTATGGTGTTTTCCATCGGAGACCTGCACCAATATGCCGGGAAATATAAACTGATAAAAGGACAGACCCGTTATTCTGAATTTGTTAAAACTGCTGAATTTCTCAAGGTAGATGGCTATGATATTATCTTCCGTGATAGTAAAAAACATCTCCGACTTGATAGTATTCCCCGCAGAGACTTTGTTTCAATTATTGAGCGGGAGAGTTCAGTATCGCTGTTAAAAATCAAGCCCACGATGGTGGCATTGCCGGCGATTTCTTATAATCAAGACCACTGTGCTATATTTCATGCCGGCTTTACCGCCACGAGGCCTATTGCTAGTGCGGATAACTATTTCCCACGAATTGTTTTAGCGTATGATAATCCCACCTTATTCTGGAATATTGAACGGGAGAAGTTTCATCCGAATTTTTATATAGACATTTCTGATTTTCTGGACATCAAACTCAAGGCGCTTGCTCTACATCATTCTCAATTAAAGCCGGGATATCATCACTGTAGTCTGGAAAGTCTCAAGACTCTGGTAGAACTACGTGGTAAGGAAATCTCTGTTAAAGCCGCCGAGGCCTTTATGTGTTATAGATTCGTGTGCTAATCTCACAGCATTTATGATAAAGCATTCCTGTCCTTCAATAAGCACC
>JASEHY010000139.1 GCA_030018555.1 Planctomycetota bacterium | reverse complement strand
AAAGAAATTGCCACCCCTAAAGCCATAGAACTGACCCGATTGATGGTGGAAAAGGTCCGCCGTAACTCGCCTCTCGGTGAGATTAAAGTTCCGGTTACCAAAAAGGCGCTGGTTATCGGCGGCGGTGTCGCCGGTATCCAAGCCGCACTTGATATTGCTGACGGTGGTCATCAGGCCATTCTGGTAGAAAAGAGTCCTTCCATCGGTGGACGAATGGCAGGGCTTTCCGAAACATTCCCGACACTTGATTGTTCACAGTGTATTTTAACACCCAAGATGGTTGATTGCGCCCGGCATAAGAACATCAAACTATACACCTATAGCGAAATAGAAGAGGTAAAAGGATATGTTGGTAATTTTGAGGTAACCATCCGCAAGAAGGCACGATTTGTCAAGGAGAATGTTTGCACTGGCTGTGGCTTATGCTACCAGAAATGTCCCTACAAAAAGATACCTTCTGAATTTGATGACGGTATCGGTAACCGGACCGCTATTTATGTTCCATTTCCACAGGCAGTTCCGAATATACCGGTAATAGATAAAGAGCATTGTGTGAAGTTGTTAAAGAATCGTTGCGGTTTATGCGAGAAGGTATGTGCAGCCGGTGCGATTGATTATACCCAGCAGGATGAAATCATAACGGAAAAAGTCGGTGCGATTGTCGTAGCAGTCGGCTATGAAATGTTACCAAACAACTTCTATGGCGAATACGGCGCAGGTAAATATAAGGATATGATTAATGGTTACCAGTTTGAGCGACTGGTTAGTGCATCAGGTCCGACCTCAGGAGAAATCAAGAGACCTTCTGACGGTAAAATGCCTGAGATAGTGGTGTTTATTCAGTGTGTCGGCTCTCGCGACCCGGCCAAGGGACTCACCTACTGCTCCAAAATCTGTTGTATGTACACGGCTAAACAGGCAATGCTTTATAAACATAAAGTCCAATCACGCCTGCCTGCCGGCAGGCAGGGCAAGGCATATGTATTTTATATAGATATCCGCGCAGGAGGGAAGGGCTATGAGGAATTCGTGTTAAGGACAATAGAAGAAGACGGAGCGGTTTATTTGCGTGGACGAGTCAGTAAAATATACAGGAAGAAAGATAAACTTATCGTCCGCGGTGTTGATACCTTAAGCGGTAATAAGGTTGAGATTTCTGCAGATATGGTTGTTCTGGCATCGGCAATGCTTGCGCCCAGAGAAATAGAAAAGTTATATCAGAAGTTAGGGGTTTCTTACGATAAATACAACTGGCTGACAGAGGCGCATCCGAAGTTAAGACCGGTAGAGACGACCAATGCGGGTATATTTTTAGCCGGCGCCTGTCAGGCACCAAAGGATATACCGGATTCTGTCTCTCAAGCATCAGGCGCAGCCAGTAAAGTCCTTGCCTTGTTTTCACGGGACGAACTGATAAAAGAAGGCACAGTTGCCCGAATTAATGAACTACTCTGTACCGGTTGTCAGATGTGTATTAACGCCTGCCCTTATAAGGCAATTGAACTGAAGGATATTAGAAATCGGCAGGGACAACTGATTCGTCAGGTTGCAAGAGTCAATGAAGGACTCTGTCAGGGCTGTGGTGTTTGCGTTGCGGTCTGCCCATCTAAATGTCCTGACCTGGCGGGTATCACCGAAGAACAGGTATATGCGGAAATTGTAACCCTTGCAAAGTAATATGACCAACATCGTTACTTTTGATTTAGAGACCACCGGCTTATATCCGATAAGGAATAAGATAGTAGAAATCGGTGCGGTGCGATTTGACCCTGATAACGGCACGGTCATAGATAAATTCCAGACCCTGGTTAATCCCGCTATGTCTATTCCTCAAGAGGTCATAGAGATACACGGCATTACCGATGAGATGACAAAGAATGCACCGTATGAAAAGGACGCCCTGCTGATGTTTCTGGGTTTCATAGGCGATAATCCTTTAATAGCCCATAATATCTCTTTTGATGTAGGATTCATAATGGCAGGCGTATCTTCATATAAAATCAAAGTCCCTTCTAATCTACTCATAGATTCCTGTGAATTCTCAAGGATACATATTAAAAATGTGGAAAATTATAAGTTATCCACGTTGGGCAGGTCCTTGAATCTTGAACAGAACGGATATCATCGTGCTCTGGCAGATGCAATGGTGGTGATGAAACTTTATCGGATGTGCATTGAAAAGGCATCTGCCGGGAAAAACAAGACAGATATAGAGTATATTGCTTATCAGACCACTAATGGTTTAAGGTTCTCTGACTATGTCTTTGATAAAGTGGCGATACCCGAAGATAAGATGGAGATAAAAAGAGCAATAGAAGAATCGCGTTCTGTAGAAATCAGATATCGTAGTGGTAAGGGCGAGGAATCGCTGAGAGTGATAACACCTTTTAATATATATTCTTTTCTTGGTAAGACCTATGTCCAGGCACACTGTCATAATACTGACGAACCGCGCCAGTTTAGATTGGATAGGGTTTGTGAAGTGATAACAAGGTGATTAGGGAATTAGGTAATCAGGAAATGGGAATTAGGAAACCAGGAAATCAGGGATTATTTATGCCATCATTTGAAGACCTTAAAATATGGCAGATGGCTCACAATCTGATGTTAAGAATAGATGAAATAGCCGTCAAGAATATTCCACGAGAGGAGAAATTTAGAGCTGGCGACCAGATAAAAAGGTCTTCGTCTTCTATCCCTGATAATATTGCTGAAGGATATACCAGTTATTACTATAACGATAAAATCAAATGCTTATATGTCGCCCGTAAAGAGGCAGGCGAAACACAAAACCATTTAAGGAAACTTGAAGGTAAAGGATATATTACTAAAGAAGTGTCGGATGAACTCTTTGGTAAATATACTGGTTTAATAAAAGGGATTAACGGATTTATAAATTATATACGCAAAAAGCGAGATAGAGGGAAGGAATAGGAAATCAGGCAATTAGGGAATTAGGAAAAGGATATTAGGCGATTAGGATATTAGAAAAATTTCCCCTGATTTCCTAATATCCTGATTCCCCTTCCCTAATTTCCTAATCTCCTGATAACCTAAATAATATGAACTCCTTTGAGCCCAAGATAGTCGCCTTTCTATGCAACTGGTGTAGTTATGCCGGTGCTGATTTGGCAGGGACGAGCCGACTGAAATATGCTCCGAATATTCGGATTATCAAGGTTCCCTGCACAGGTCGCCTTGACCCTGTGATGCTTGTTAAGGCATTTGAGGTTGGTGCGGATGGCGTCTTGGTTTCCGGCTGTCATCCAAATGACTGCCATTACCGCACTGGAAATTTCCTTGCCCGCAGACGGTGGATGATATTCAAGGATATGCTGGAATTTGTTGGAATTGAGCCGGGCAGAGTCCATTTCTCATGGGTCTCTGCGGCAGAAGGCGGGAAGTTTGTGGAAGTAGTTAATAAGGTTACTACTGAAGTAAAGACATTGGGACCATTTAAGGGGCTTACGTCGTGAGTTGTGAGTCCTGCCCGTACGGGCATAACACATAACCCACGGATACATAACACTAAAATGTTAGATAAACTCAGACAACGCATTAAAGAATTACTGGAGAACAAGACCATTGGCGTCTTTATCGGCTATGAACAAGGCGATAACCCTGAATTAGCCAGACCGGTGATGATTACATCCGCAGAGGAGGTTGATAAACTTATCTATGACAATACTTGCCTTTCAATGCTGAGCAAGTATCTCTTGAAACCGGAAGTTAAGGCATCAGGCAGATGCGGTGTTATTGCTTCTTACTCTAATCTCAGAGCAATCATCGGCTTGCTTCAGGAACACCAAGTCACCAGAGATGATGTTTATATTATTGCGGTCTCCAGTGGCGAAAAGATGCCTGATTATTATGACGAGATTATAGACGTAGGACACTCAACGCACAACGTAGGACGCACAACGCACGACGAAATGATTACTGACCTCCTGAAGAAGCCCCCCGCCGAACGCTGGGCATTCTGGGAAAATGAGTTCAAGAAATGTATCCGCTGTTACGCCTGTCGTCAGATATGTCCGCTCTGTTATTGCAACCGCTGTATTGCGGATAAGAATCAACCGCAATGGATATTAACCTCGCCTCATCTGAAAGGTAATTTTGCCTGGAATGTTATCAGGGCGTATCATCTATCAGGCAGATGTATAGATTGTGGCGAATGCGAAAGGGCTTGCCCGGTCAATATCCCTTTAATGCTTCTGAATAAGATAATATATAATAACATCAAAACCAATTTCGGCTATGAAGCCGGATTTGACCCAAGTGTGCCTCCGCCTCTGGCTACTTATAATCCTGAGGACAAAGAGAACTTTATAATATGAATACAAGTAATAACTCAAATAAAATCACTGCCCAACCGTCAGGCGGGTCTAACGGGGTGAACCATTCTATAAAGACGGGTTTTAGTTTCGGCTCAACATCTGGAGTCATTACGACATTGGGTCTAATGGTCGGATTGCACTCTGGAACTCACTCCAAGTTTGCAGTTTTAGGCGGTATAGTTACCATAGCAGTTGCTGACGCTTTCTCGGATGCACTTGGTATTCATATCTCAGAA
>JASEHY010000138.1 GCA_030018555.1 Planctomycetota bacterium | reverse complement strand
ATCCCGTCGCCCTCTACCCCGATTAATCGGGGGAAGGGTCAGAGGGATAAGGGTGATATTCGTGTTCCTCTTTTTCTTAGAAAGGCAAGTTGTCTGGGAGTGAAAACGATGGGCTTATGAGGAGTATAAACAAATTTATCTAATCCGCATCCCTTTATAATCGCTTTTCTCAACTCTTCCAGTCCGGTCCTTTTTAAGGCAGAGACCTTAATGATTCCCTTCTTGCAGTGCCGCCTCCTTCTCGCCTCGCTTCCGCTTCCCGCCTTTGGCGAGGCTCGCCCTTCGGGGCGGCGGCGGAGCGGGCGGGGGCGAGCCTCGCCCTGCCGGGCGGGAGCCCAGCGAACCTGTTGTTTTATAGTAGATGGCTCAATGTCTGTTTTGTTTCGAGCAATAATAATAGTCGCTTTTCCGGACAGGATTTCTGCGATACTGTCCTGACGGGCGAGATGGAGATGTCTGTCGCTATCAACCCCGTTAGAAGTCCGTCGCCCAGAGACGACGGCATCCCCCCGAAAGCATTCGGGGGGATTACTTCTAACGGGGTCAACCCCGTTAGAAGTCCGTCGCCCAGAGGCGACGGCATCCCCCCTAAAGCATTCTGGGGGATTACTTCTAACGGGGTCAACAACAAAGAGAATAATATCCGCCCTTGATATCTCCTTTCTGGAGTACGAAATGCCCTGTTTTTCTATTCTATCAACGTCCCGCCCAGGCGAGATGGAATACAATCCCGCAGTATCTACGAGTATAAAAGGGAATCCGTGGATAGAGACGGATTCTTCTATAAAATCTCTGGTAGTGCCGGGGATGTGGTGTGTGAGAGCCCTTTCTTTTCCGAGGAGGGCATTAAACAGAGTTGATTTTCCCACATTGGGTCTGCCGATAATAACAATCCTTTTAGGATGGGTCATTGCGATTCCATATTTAGCAGAGTCCAATAGACCCTGATAATTTTTGGCAGACTTCATTGCCTTTGATAATGCGCCCTTATATTGGTCTAATAGCACCGCAGAAACTAAAGGTGTTCGTGCGAATAATAGATGTTCCAATGCCTCTTTCTGATAGATATCTATCTGCCCTTTATCATAGGCGATATTAATGAGTTGTTTCTGAGAGCGTTCTTTTACTGAGAGCCGTTTAAGCAGAGTTGCTATTCTCTGGCAGGAGATTATCCCGCCGTGGGCATTGATTTCTATAGTATCCAGACCTGTGAGCGTCTCAGTAGCCTGCCCGACTTGACATCCGGTCAGGCGGGCAGGTTGAAAGTGGATAATTACCTCGTCTATCTTTTCACCCCGATGTCCATCGGGGTCGTATATATAGCCGAGATACAGTTTTCGTCCCGAAATAATCGGGACGGAGTTTATCCTGTCCCTCTGACGGGATCCCGTATAGGGATAAGGGCCGCCGCTTCGTGGTCGTGGTGTTAGTGGTTTTTTTGCCCAGCACACAGATGGGAGAGTTCTCTCATCTGTGTGCTGGGTGAATATTCTGTTAATTATCTTTAAGACATCTTTGCCGAAGATATGAATAATGCCTATGCCACCTTCGCCTTTGGGAGTAACAATAGAGAAATAGTTATTGTTTTTCACCGTAAATAACTGAATACTAATCCTTTCAGGGTCAGGTTGGGGATAATCTCATTCTTAAAAGGAATAACAGGTCTGACTATTTCAGCGTCACCGCCTGTGAGAATTATCTTTATCTTAGAATGGGGCGTCCCCCCCACCCTTAATTCTCTGACCAATTCTTCAACAATACATTTTACCTGTCCTGAGAATCCGAAATAAACTCCTGCTGCAATGGCTGATAGGGTGTTTTTGCCTATGAGAGGAGGATGATTTTTCGGTGGGCTAATCAAAGGTAGTGAGGCACAGTTTTGCGAGAGAGATTTTGCCATTGTATTTAATCCGGGTGCAATAAGTCCTCCGACGAAAACAGGTTTTCCCGCGCCCCGTTTACATCCCCGAATGCTTTCGGGGTGGAATATGGGCGGATTAAGAACAACATCAAAGGTAACCGCCGTGCCACAACTGATGACGATAATATAAGAGAAAGACTTCCCCTCCCCCCTTCTTGAGTCAGCAACAATGCGTCCCGATGCTTCGTTCGGGACGCTCCGTTCGTAAGCATCGGAGCGGTAGGCGGCAAAGGCATTGAGCAATCTGTCTTTACCGACGTTCTCTGGCTCAGCAGTCCGATTGATAATAGGTATCGGGAAATCCTCTCCTGCTTTCAGAGGTTTAATCTTGAATACCTTTTTTGACCACTTATATATAATTACCTCAATCGCCGGATTGGTTGATGATACCAGAATTGTCTTTATTGCAGAAACTATCTTCTTCCCGCCATTTATCTTGAGAACTTTAGTCAAAAAGTCATTATTAAGAGAAGAATTACTTATCGTTTCTATGGCAATCCACCCCGCTTTTTGTCCCGCTAAACCAGAATTGAGATAGAAACCAAGATGAGTATTGGTATTTCCAATATCAAATGCCAGAATCATAGAGATTAGTATAACACGAATAGCGATAAAAAGCAAGATAAATATAGACTGATTGCATTTGTTAGTATTAAAATAACGCATTATGATTTGTTATCTGACCCCTCTTATTCTGGGTTTGACTACACCTTTTCTTATTGCTTTTACTGGCTGTTACGAAGTTACAGCCAGTTATCCCGATGAACATCGGGATTCCTTTATTTATATCGGTGCCAGAGGCATCCCGCCCCGAAAAATATTCGGGGTCGGGGAGACCCGCCTTGGTAGCCACCATCCCGCGAGGGACAGGCGGGAAAGACATCCGTTATATATATTGCTTTATTCCGTGATTATTCCTGGAGTTATCGTTGGGCTGATGGCAACTCTTTTACAGGCATTCTTCCTGCCAGAACGATTTGGAGCATTAACATTCATTAATTCTCTATATCTAATAATCTTTTTGTGCGGTTGGGGATGTATGATAGCAGGATTATTTTATCTGGTGGGTAATCTGGGAGCAGGAATCCATTTTTCTTATGTTCTGGTTTCCTTGATTGTTATTTTATTGAACACGACTGTTTTTTATATTAATCCTTTGATATCCGCAGTCCAGCACAATCATATTTTACGCCAGTGGGTGATAAAAATAGCGGTTAACATAAACCCGATGCTGATTATTGCCAGTAATTTCTTCGGGCATGACCCCTTGCGTTTTAGAGAGATGTATTCAATATGTGATATCGGACCTTATTATTTTTACAGTTATGCTCATTGGTGTACAATACTTGTTTTTTATATCATAATAGGAGTATTAAGTTTTGCTATTAGCCGTTTGCTATCAGGAAAATAGCCAACAAATATATGTCAACAATAAAGGTCATACTTTATATCCTGATTCCTCTGGCAATAATAATTATAATTGTTAAGGAGTTTCTACTCGGGGTCAAAATAGATACCAAAGATACTCTTATAATAGGCATTGCTCTTCTGGTATTAATGTGGATTGGATTCTTTATTATTCGGCATCTTTTAACAAGGTCAGCCACACCTAAGAATATTCCTCCTGGCGGATTCCAGGTGGTAACCAAAGATTCCCGCAAAGGAGAGATAGAACACACCCCTGCACCAAAATTCTATTCCACCGGCGGGTTCCAGATTACCCACAAGGGACAACGATATGGGTCTATGGACTCTGAAGAAGATAGGTCTTTTAAGATGCCTGTTTATAAGAAGCCAAAACCTGCTCCAGAAAAGGCACAAAAAAGGGTTAGGTTCGGCACAGCCGGTATCAGGGGCTTGATAAATACAGAAGTCACCCCACTTCTGGTTCTTAAGATGTCCGGTATTTATGGCTCATATCTCGGGGAAAAAAGACGCGCTGATATTCTCAGGGTTGCCGTGGGCTATGATTCCAGATACGGCTCAGAGATGCTCAAAAATTCAGCCATCAGCGGGCTTAATTCAGCAGGTATTCATACTCTTAATTGTGGTTGTATCCCCACCGGCGCTCTGGCTTCTTATATTGTCATCAATAAACTGGATGGCGGTATCCTTATCACCGGTTCGCATACCCCCTATAATATGACCGGTTTTATTATTCTCTCTTCAGATGGTTCATATCTTAATATGGAAACCTCTCGTGAATTAGAAAATCGCTATTATAACTATGACCAATGCTTCAACCCTGTTGCCCCCGAAAAAATAGGTGCTAACAAGGATATTACCGACGTCCTTCCTTCGTATAAAGATTTCTTATTAAATGCTATTGATGCGGAGTTAATCAAATCAAAACGGTATCGTGTTTTAGTTGACCCTGCGAATGGACCAGCGGTTTTAATATTACCTGAGATTCTGAAAACGTTATCCTGTGAGGTGTTTTTGACTAATGAGCAACTTTCACCTGTTCCCGCTCGTTCCTCAGAGCCGAGAGCAAATAACCTTATGGAAGCATCCGCAAAGGTTAAGGAATATCAATGCAATCTGGGTATTGCTACTGATGTTGATGCAGATAGGGTATTATTCATTGATGAAAAAGGCAGTGTGTTATCAGAAGACCTTGTTGGCGCAATATTTGCCAGAGAAATAATATCCCGCCACGGCGGGATAT
>JASEHY010000137.1 GCA_030018555.1 Planctomycetota bacterium | reverse complement strand
AGATGCCGGAGTATCGCAAGAGCCGTCCGAAACTACCTAAGGAGCATCGCAAACGAACATACAAACGCGCCCCAAAGGCACCGACCTCAAGGGGCATCATCGCTCCACCGAAATAACGTGGAGCGTGGAGCGTAGAACAGAAACAATAAAATGAAGTCCCGACATTCCCGCCAGAGGCGGACAGGCGTCGGGACATAAGAGCCAGTAAAATGAAAGCCCCGCCATTCGGCGGGGTCTAAGAGCCTGTAACGATATTCCGCTACTTCGTATCGGACTATCTAACAGTCTCTAAGAGAGGATAAAACAATATGCCAACAGCATTTCACATAGAACTCGCAGTATCAGCGGCAAATGAACCCGCAGCAGATATGCCGGAAAAATGGGCGGACTCGTTGAAGGTACACGCTACCAAAATCAACGAGCGCCGGCTATTCGTCATTGGTTCTTCTGAGGACTATCTCCAGAAACTCGCAGAGCCATCTCATAAGGAATGGACACCGATGCTTGAGAGCGGATTCGTGTCAAAGTCAGAACGCGACGCGACCGGTATCAGCAACGCACACAAGAAGAATCTGGACAAGTCCTATAACGACTACACCGAGAAACTGGATACCGTCTTTGAGACGGTAGACGGTGTAGAGGCAAAGAGGTTTAAGGAGGCAATAGACAACTCAAAGCATATCTGGGCGCGGGCAGTAACAGAGGGAGTGTTACGGTTTACAGGGGACAAAATCAGGGGACGAGGCCCGGCAGTAATCGCTCCTTACTGGATGACCGACTACGCAAAGGCAGAAGCAATGCTCAGGGAAGGCGATGTAGCGATAGAGGGAGCACCCTATAACATCGCTTATAACGGGCAGAGAACTGCCTTCAGGGCTGCTATCCAGCAGAAACTCATCCAGGCAGGGATGCAGATTCTACACTCGGACTTCAACACAGCGATGATAGATGCCCAGAACTCTGTCATCAGAGACATCCTGAACAACAACAGCGACCCCGTCAAGAGGGTGGCTTTTGTCTACCCGTACGACCCGGCATCGTCCTTCTGTGGCTATGTCAGTAACGGGCCGGTTTTCTACCTGAAGGTAAGAATACTGATACCGTAAGACAGTAGCACCCCGATATTCATCGGGGGAGGGACATTGCAGAAGACACTTGCCGAGGGGATAGGGGTGTCCCACTGGGATGCCCCTTTTCCCACTCTTGCACTTCCAACCCGAATGCGGGATAAGAAAACTTCGTAACCACAGATGAACACAGATAATCTGTGTTTATCTGTGGTTTCATTTTTACCCGTTCGGGGTTCTCGTCCCGAGACCCCTCAGGGTCGAGGGATACTTTCCTATACTGTTAAATTGTCACTATTTTGTTGACAATAAGAAATTTATATTTTATTATTAGTAATGTTTGTATAACAAGGTAAAAATGTAGTAGAGAAAAAGGTTATTATGCCAGAAGAGACGAAGACACAGCAGGGAGAGACCGAGATTATCGGTGATTTTGAGATATTCAAGGATAAATTACTGGGCAAGGGTGCCTGGGGAGAGGTGTATAGGGGCAGACAGGTTTCACTTGAGAGGCCTGTTGCGGTAAAGATTCTCAAGAAGGAGTTATCGCAGGACGAAGAATTCGTGCGCCGGTTTATGCGAGAGGCGAAATGCATCGCTCAATTGATTAATGAGAATATCATTCAAGTTTATGGCGCAGGTGTGTACGAGGGGGCTTATTACTTTGCGATGGAGTTCGTCCAGGGGATGGCTCTCCAGCGGTTCCTTGACCGCGGCAGAAAATTCTCGGTAGAAGAGATTATTTATATCGGGATATGTGTTAGCAAGGCACTAAAGACCGCATGGGAAAGCCCTGAACAAATCGTGCACCGTGATATTAAACCATCTAACATAATGATTTCGTTCACCTCTTCCTTAATCTCTGCCCATCGTAAGCCAGAAACCAATGAAAGTATCGCCTTCGTGGATATCAATATGATGGAATCAAAGGTGAAGGTGATGGATTTTGGATTAGCCAAGGTGGCTTCTTCTTCAGCCGGTAAAGATGCGACAATGGTTGGAACAATCATCGGCACACCTAAATATATCTCGCCAGAGTGTGGACTGGGCAATCCGGCTGATATTCGTTCTGATATTTATTCGTTAGGTATTGTGCTTTATGAATTAGCCACAGGTAGAATTCCCTTTACCAGTGATAGTGCGGTGAGTTTGGTTCGGCATCATATTTATGATACTGCTTTACCGCCCCGGCAATTCAATCCTGATTTACCGGCTGATTTAGAAGCGGTAATTCTAAAATGTATCCAGAAAGACCCGAATCATCGTTATGGCAATCCGAATGAATTGTTAGAGGATTTGGAGGCGTTGCGCAGGGCGCAAAAGCCAATGTATGCAACCCAGACGATGGCGAATATTGGTGCGACCATGCTGTCACGGCCGCCCGTACGGGCGAAAAAGACGCTTTTTATTGTAGGTGGGATTGCTACAGCGGTTATTGTTGCTGGATTAGCGATATTCTTTGCCCTTTCAAAACCTGAGCCGACCCAGCCAGGCAAACCGCCTTTACCAACTACTACTGATTTATCCGGTCCCGCCTCTGGCGCCGCCTTAGGCGAGCCTCGCCCTGCGGGGCGGGAGGTTCGCCCCGAAGGGCGACAGGGTGGAACAACAACTGAAAAACCAGCCCTTCCGCAAGATACGAAAACGGTTGATAGTAAAACACCGCCAATTCCCCAAGAGCGGGAGACAGCACCTACAGAAGACCCCACAGTGAAATTAGCACAGTTATGTTCTAAAATTGAGGAGTTTATTAAATATAGCACATCAGCCAGTCTTGATGAAGCCGGGAAAATGCTTGTTACTGCAAGACAGATTGACAGTAATAATAGCAAAGTGAAGGAACTGTCAAGGATGCTTGAGGAGAAAAATGCAGAGGTCTTGAAAGAAGAGGAGAAAAAGAAAAGACAGGAATCTCGTGAGAACTATATTAAGCAAGGAAAGGACGCAAAGGCAAATAAGAATTGGGATGCAGCCAGGCAATATTTTACCTCGGCTCAGGAAATTCTAAACACTGTCATACTGGAAGACGAGCAGAAAGTAATTGCTAAAAATATAAAACTCATCAAAGACTACGAGACATCCCTTCGCAACGCCCACTCGCTTGAGGATGATGAAAAATATGAAGAAGCAATAAAGGAATATAAGCAACTGGAAGAAATGTATCCCAAAATCAAGGATTTGTGTCAGAAAGAACCGGAAAACCCGCGTAAGTATCTTAAAGAGTGCGAGGATAAAATTAAGGACAAGGGTTTCATAACGTTCTTACAGGAGGGGGAGAAACTACTCAAGGAAAGGAAATTCACCTCCGCAGAGAATGTCTTCAAGAAGGCAGAGAGTATAAAACCAGCCGACTCCAGACCCGCTGAGAAATTAGCCGAGATTAAGAAGCAGATTCCTTCTGATATGGTCTTCGTAGAGGAAGGCACCTTCTTTATGGGCGAAAAAGGCAGAGGCGGCAAAGAAGTTCTCGTCGCCTCTTTCTTTATTGATATCTACGAAGTAACTAATAAGCAATATAAAGAATTCTATGATTCGGTAAAGACCGGTGACCATAGTAAATGCCTGAAGGAGGAAGCAGAAGCAAAAAAGACCTTTCTTTCTGAGGCACTCAAACATATGCCCATAGGATGGCAGGACGGAAAGTACGCCAAAGCCGAAGACGATTTACCTGTCGTCGGCATAGACTGGTATGATGCTTATTCGTATGCGTCTTGGGCAGGTAAAAGGTTACCCACATCTGCGGAATGGGAAAAAGCCGCACGAGGAACTGATGATAGAGTTTATCCGGGTGGATGGAAGGATAAGGCGGAAATAGATGCCAATGTCAAAGGAGCAAAGTCAGCACTGAACGCACTTGTAAAAACCGGCTATTTTAGCAAGGATATCAGTCCTTATGGCTGTTATGATATGACCGGTAATGTTTCTGAATGGACTTCGGATGCTGGAAAGATAAAGGGCGCGGTGTTGGTATATGGTGGAAACTGGGCTTCCTCACCACGGCCCGCATATAAAGAAGATGGCGTTCTAAAACACGACCGCCAGAACTATCGCGGATTTCGGTGTGCTAAATCAGTGAGATGAGGAGCGTAGAGCATAGAGCATAGAGCGTATAGCGTCCCGATGGACATCGGGATGCTCTATGCTCCTTAAGAAAGGATTTGGTATGATAAGACTTGTAGTGAACCCTTATCCCTCAACGGGATCCCGTCAGAGGGACAGGACTCCACGAACCCTGACGCCCCCATACGGGCAAGCTGTACGGGCGGAACGGGTAAATAATCTGTGGCGAATAACTCTATTCTAACAATTCTTTTCGTTAAAGGGCAAGAAAATTGTCCGCCAAACCCCGAATGCCTTCGGGGTCAGGCATGACAACCGCCACGATGTATATCGGGGTGGTTTCATTTTATACTTTCCTATACAATAAAAAATATCCAGAATGTTGACAGAACACTTATATTTTGATATTATGAGACTGTTGACAAACCCCTCTTTTGTCATTGCGAGAGCCCCGAAGGGGCTC
>JASEHY010000136.1 GCA_030018555.1 Planctomycetota bacterium | reverse complement strand
GGGGGTTGTCGTTACCGGGTCTTATCCCGACCCCGAATGCCTTCGGGGTCGGGGTTCGCTCTTCCCTGCTCGGTATAACATATCTGATTATGAAGTCCTTACGAACAAAGTTAATTATCAACTTTATTATCGTGGTTGTGCTTACGGGTACCATCGCCACGGTGGTAGGCGTTCATCTTATCAGCGAGGGAATTATCAAACAGGCGCAGGAAAAAGTCCGGACTGACCTTAATTCCGCCCGGGAAATATATCAGCACGAAGTCCAACATATTGAAACAGTGGTGCGATTGACCGCAGAACGGTTTTATATTAAAGAGGCATTGCTTAAAGATAACCTTGCGACTTTGAACTCCGGGCTGGCCACCATCCGAGAAAAGGAAGGACTGGATATCCTGACTTTAACCGATAATACCGGGCAGGTAATTGTCCGTGCCAGAAACCCATCTGTGGTAGGCGACGACCACGGGGCTTACTGCCAAATCATAAAAATGGTATTAACGAAGAAAAAGCCCTGTGCCGGCACGGAAATTATCTCTCAAGATGCCCTGATGAAGGAATCGCCCGAATTAGCCCAACAGGCATATATTAAGATTCTCCCGACCCTACACGCCAAACCAACCACTAAAACCGAAGAAACCGCCGGAATGCTCATAAAAGCCAGCGCACCAATTCTGGATGGCGACGGCAATATATTAGGAGTATTATATGGCGGTAATTTAATCAGTCGTAACTATAAGATAGTGGACAAGATAAAAGAAACGGTCTTCCAGGGACAGATTTATAAGGGAGTTGATATCGGCACGGCAACCATCTTTCAGGATGATGTCAGAATCTCCACCAATGTCAAGACCATAGAAGGAGAACGGGCTATTGGCACTCGTATTGCTGAGGATATAGGAGAGCAGGTTCTGATAAAACGTAAGCCCTGGATTGGCCGTGCCTTTGTAGTCAAGGAATGGCGTATCACCGCATACGAACCCATAAAAAATATTGAGGGTAAAATGATAGGTGTTCTATATGTCGGTATTTTAGAAGAACCCTTTATAGAGATGAAAAACAAGACGATTTGGCTGTTGATAAGTATTACTATTATCGGTGTAATTATTGCCTTGGTCATCGCTTATTTCCTATCACGAACAATTAGTAATCCAATTCAGCAATTGACCACTGCCTCGCAACAATTAGCCAGAGGCGATTTTAGCCATCAAGCCACGGTTAAATCAAATGATGAGATTGGTGAATTGGGCCGGTCTTTCAACCTTATGATTAATGCCATTAGAGAGCGCGATAGTCAACTCCAGAAACAGAGCGAGGTATTACTACAATCCGCCAAACTGGCTGCGATGGGACAATTGGCCGCCAGTGTCGCCCACGAGATTAATAACCCACTCTCCGTTATCCTTACCTATGAAAAACTCCTCCAGAAGAAAGTAGAAGAAGGAATCTCCGATAAGGATAAGGAGTCCTGCCGCGAATATCTAAAAACTATGCTGCAGGAAACCCAACGAAGTGGTAACATCGTACGCAATCTTCTGGACTTTGCACGTCAATCGGAACCAAGTTTTAAGACGATTGAGATAAACAACATAATTAAAGAAGCGGTCAATCTCCTGCAAAATCAGATACGGTTAGGCAATATCAATGTGGAATTAGACCTCAGGCCCGCTCCGCAAATTATTGCTGACCACTCTCAATTACAACAGGCATTTGTCAACCTGATATTTAATGCCATCCAGGCAATGCCGGGCAGACCGGATGACCGCTCCGGTGTGCCTGCCACGGCTTGCGGAACACTCTATATCTCCACTCAATGGAATGAAACACACAAACGACTCATAATTACCTTTAGTGACACCGGTATGGGGATTCCCCCGGAAAATATTCCTCAACTTTTTGACCCATTCTTTACGACCAAAGCCAGAGGGGTCGGATTGGGGCTCTCCGTGGTTTATGGCATCATCAAAAGACATCAGGGAACAATTGAGGTGGAAAGCCAACCCGGCGAGGGAAGCACTTTTATTATTTCTCTACCGGCAAACCCAGAGATGACTTAGTTGTGGATTATATCTATTTAACAGCATTAGGTGGTCTCCAGGAAGGGGTGTTGGATTTAGTACAAAATATTATAACTACACGAATAAACTTACCGCCTTGTAGTGAGCATAGCGAACCTATAAAAACACTCTCACCCTTACCTTCACCGGACTATGCTTATCTGGAAAAACGTAACCAGTATGATGCCTCCAAAATCCTTGAGCAAATCAGCCACTCATTGCCACAAGACGGTATTAAAATAATCGCTCTGACTGAACTGGATTTAGGCACATTGGTCTTAAGTTATGTCTTTGGTCTGGCGGAGTTAGAGGGTAAAGCCGTGGTGGTCTCTACCTGCAGGTTACGGCAGGAATTTTATAGATTACCGCGTAATGATGCCCTTCTTTTAGAGCGGTTGTCTAAAGAGATTCTCCACGAATTAGGACATAGTTTTGGGCTGGTTCATTGCCTCCAGCCGTATTGTGTAATGTCCCGCTCAACAACCATTAACCAGATTGATACCAAGATGCAGGATTTTTGCCCAAGATGCCGCGAACTTCTTAATGCGAAATTAGTTGACAAGTAATAACTTAGTAATATAATAGAAAATTATGGATAATAAGATATTACAAGAGTTTAAAACCAATCTCTCGGCTCTTTTTGGCACGCGACTATCAAGACTGATTGTATATGGTTCAAATGCGAGAGGTGAAGCAACCGCAGATTCAGATATTGATATTCTGGTCGTGTTAAAGACTATTGAAAATTATCTCGCAGATTGGAATAAAGCATTAGCAACCGCCGCAGAACTTTCTTACCATTACGATACACTTATTTCTGTGCTAATTACTACCGAAGAAGAATTTATCTCCAAAATATCCCCACTTTTTGTAAATATCCGTAAAGAAGGATTAATCGCATGAAAGAAGCAATTCTTTCAGCCCGAGCTAAGTCTAAAGAAAGCCTTGAGGTAGCAAAAGAACTGTTGGCAAAAGGGCATTACGATTTCGCCGCTTCCCGGGCCTACTACGCCATGTTTTATCTGGCCGAATGTGCCCTTTTTACTAAAGGATTTACTTTCTCTTCTCATAAAGGAGTCATCAGCGGTTTTGGTAAAGAACTCGTAAAAACAGGTATTTTCCCCCTCGAATATCACACCAGTATTACGAAAGCATTCTCATTAAGAATGAATGGCGATTATGGGGATTTTCAATCGGTTAGTAAGGAACAGGGAGAGGAGATTATTAAAGCCGCTGAAGATTTTTGCACTTTATTAGATAAATACCTTGAGTCATACCTTCAAGATAAAATATGTTAGAAAAGAACCGTATCTTAGTTGTGGATGACGAGCCCGGAATGCGAAAGAGTTTATCCGACTGGCTCACCGAGGATGGCTATGAAGTCGCCACTGTCACGGATGGTCCCAGTGCGCTTGCTCAAGTAAAAGAATCCGCCTGGGATGTCCTCCTCGTTGACCTCAAGATGCCCGGAATGGATGGCTTACAAGTCCTCCAGGAAGTAACCAGAATTACCAAAGACATACCGGTTATTATTATCACTGCCTATGCCACAGTAGATACCGCGGTCTCGGCTCTCAAGAACGGTGCCTATGATTATCTGGTCAAGCCGGTTGACCCTGAAGAACTCTCTCTGGTCATCAGGAAGGTGGTAGAACACCAGAACCTCCAACGTGAGGTTCGGCTTCTCAAGAAAGAACTCACCAAACAATATCAATTCCAGGACATCATCGCCAAGAGCCGGCCGATGCAGGAAATATTCCAGTTGGTTCAGACCGTCTCGCCGATGGCTTCCACGGTTTTGATTTCAGGTGAAAGCGGGACAGGTAAGGAACTCATCGCCCGGGCAATTCATAACAGTTCTCCGCGGGCTCAGGCACCTTTTATCGCATTATCTTTAGGGGCACTACCTGAGACGCTTCAGGAAAGCGAACTCTTCGGCTATGAAAAAGGTGCTTTTACCGGAGCGATTGCCCAGACCAAAGGCAAATTGGAACTGGCTCAAAACGGCACTCTCTTTCTTGATGACATCGCTGATTTCGCGCCTAAGGCCCAGATTGACCTCTTGAGGGTCTTACAGGAACGCGAGTTCAGACGGCTCGGCGGTCAGGAACTCATCAAGATAGATGTCCGCATTATCGCCTCTACCAACCGCGACCTTAAACAATCAGTCAAAGAAGGCAAATTCCGTGAAGACCTCTTTTATCGGCTCAATGTCATTCATATTCACCTGCCACCTCTAAGAGACCGTAAAGAGGATATCCCGCTTTTAGTCAATCACTTTATCCGTAAATATAACCTGCAGACCGGCAAGAAATTAGAAGGCATTACTCCGCCGGCACTCGGGTGTCTGCTTGAGTATCATTGGCCCGGTAATGTGCGTGAATTAGAGAATGTTATAGAACGGGCAGTGGTAATTGCCCCGGGCATTGAAATCAAGCCGGACGACCTGCCTAAAGATGTCTGCCAACACCCTCAACAACAACTGAAGGGGTCCGACAATATCACTCCTTTCCCCCGCCCGGCGGGGCGACGCCCTGCTGGGCGGGG
>JASEHY010000135.1 GCA_030018555.1 Planctomycetota bacterium | reverse complement strand
CCCTTACAGGATCCCGTAGGGACGAAACGTCCCTTTTCTGTCATGCTGAACTTGTTTCAGCATCTGCATTAGACCCTGAAACGAGTTCAGGGTGACACCTTTTGGGTGGTCTATTCCTCATTTCGCAAGAGTTCAGTAAGCAGATAGAACGGATAATCGGTTTAATCAGTTAAATCCGTTTACTGAAAGTGAGGTGTGTTATGCAATGTCCATATTTAGAAGAAGTAACAATGCGTTATTGTAAGGCGTATCCGATAAAGAAGATGATTCCTGCCTCATCCTCCCAACTGGTCAGTCCGTGTTTTGCCAACAATACCTCCTGCCCTATTTATCAGGATGTGGTTGGTAAAAAGGGTCGTCCTGTAAGAGAACCTGTGAACATAGAACCTAAGCCAGAGCAAAAAGATAAAGAGGAGAAATATTGCGTCTGGGTTCGGCAGGAGATGGTCTCTTATCGGCTCTGCACCCGTAATTATGATTGTTCTTCCTGCCAGTTTGAGCAGATGCTTATAGAACAGGATGGTAAATATGTGGAACAACCACAGGTGGCTGAAGAGATAGAAAAATTACGACGACTCCCTGCTCAACAGCGTCGTTGTAAATATACAGTAACAGGTAAAATCCTTCTGGAAAAATGTGATTTCAATTATGAATGCTGGCAGTGTAGCAAATATAAAGCGATACGGAGTTCTATTATAGAAACCTGCCTTGCAGAGGCGAGGAAATAAGATATGCTAAGGAGGAGATTATGCCCATAACCACAATGCCCACAGGACTTACCGAATTAGAGAAAGTAGATGAGATTATTGAAAGCCACTACTGGGAGGAGTCAGCCCTTATCGGTATCCTTCAGGATGTTCAACGTGAGTTTAATTATCTGCCGCGCCCCCTCTTAAAACACATCGCCCAGCGATTGGATATTCCACTAAACCGTATCTATAGTGTTGCCACTTTTTATCGTGCCTTTACCTTAAAGCCACGCGGGAAATATACTATCAGTGCCTGTCTTGGCACTGCCTGTCATGTTCGTGGTGGTAAACGGGTGGTGGAAGAATTAGAAAGACGACTTGGCATCAAGGCACCGGATACAACCAATGACCTTAAATATAGTTTACAGGCGGTCAATTGTCTTGGTGCCTGCGCCCTTGGTCCGGTCGTGGTCGTTAATGGCGAATACCACGCACAAATAACGCCTAAAAAGGTCTCTGGCATCCTGAAGCAGTATCAATAACGAAAGAACGGAGGAGTAGGTATGAGACAGGTTAACAATGTCGCAGCATTCCAATCCTGGCAGGATGAACTGATGAAATCCCGCAATCCAAATGCACGTATAATAATCATTTCCAGCGGTACTTGCGGAATTGCAAATGGTTCCAAATTCATTATAGAGGCATTGACTGAACAGATTCGTAAACACAACCTTGACAGCCAGGTGTCGTTACGGGTAACAGGGTGTCTTAGTTTTTGCCAGATAGAACCATTGATAGAGATTCAGCCGGAAAGTATCCTTTATACCGGAGTTAAACCCGAAGATGTTCCTGAAATCATGGAACAGACCATAAAGAACAAGAAAATCATAGAACGTCTTCTTTACATTGACCCCGTCACTGGTAAGAAGGTTACCTATGCAGACGAAATCCCTTTCTATAATAAACAAAGTCGTATCATCTCAGGAGACAATCTCAAGATAGACCCGACTAAAATAGAAGATTATATTTCCATCGGCGGTTATTCGGCACTGGCAAAGGCATTAAGCACAATGAAGCCAGAAGCAATCATTGATATGATAAAGAAATCAGGGTTGCGAGGTCGTGGTGGCGGCGGGTTCCCGGCTGGCGTCAAGTGGGAATCCTGCCATAAAGCACACGGAGATTTGAAATACGTGATTTGTAATGCTGATGAAGGCGACCCGGGCGCATATGCTAATCGTGGTCTTTTGGAAGGCAATCCCCATTCGGTTCTGGAAGGTATGATTATCGGTGCATACGCCATTGGCTCCAATATCGGTTATATCTATATCCGTGACGAGTATCCGCTGGCGGTGGAATTATTTGAGAACGCCATCAAACAGGCAGAAGAATGCGGATTACTCGGTCGCAATATCTTAGGCAGTGGTTTTAACTTCGTGATGAATATCAATCGGGGTGGCGGTGCCTTTGTCTGCGGTGAATCCTCAGCCCTGATGGCATCTCTGGAAGGTAAAATCGGCGAGCCACGCGCCAAATACATCCATATGGTTGAACGCGGCCTTTATGACAGACCCAGTTGCCTTAACAATGTGGAGACATGGGCGAATATCCCGCTCATCCTTAATAAAGACGTGGACTGGTTCACTAAAATCGGCACAGGTGATGTTACTAATAATCCCTGGGGTGGAAGCAAAGGCACTAAGATATTCTCTCTGGTCGGAAAGGTCAATAACACGGGACTGGTTGAGGTGCCGATGGGAATAACCTTGCGGGAGATTGTCTATGGTATCGGCGGTGGAATCAGAGGCAATAAGAGATTCAAGGCCGTGCAGACCGGCGGACCTTCCGGCGGTTGTATCCCTGATAAACTGCTTGACCTTCAGGTTGATTATGACCGTTTGACTGAAGCAGGTTCAATGATGGGCTCTGGCGGTATGATTGTTATGGATGAATATGGTTGTATGGTGGATGTGGCGTGCTACTTTCTCAATTTCTTGCGTGAGGAATCCTGCGGTAAATGCGTGCCCTGCCGGGAAGGGATTGAAAGAATGTGGGAAATATTAAATGACATCTGTGAGGGTCGCGGTCAGAAGGGAAATATAGAACTGCTGATGGAATTATCAGAAATGGTCAAGGATTCAGCACTCTGTCAATTAGGTGCAACCGCACCGAATCCGGTTCTGACCACCCTCAAATATTTCTATGATGAATACGAGGCACATATTAAGGAAGAAAAATGTCCAGCCGGTGTATGTAAAGCATTGATACATTATACCATTGACGAAGTATCCTGCAAGGGTTGTGGTGCTTGCGTCAAATCCTGCCCAGGAGAAGCGATTTCGGGTGAAAAGAAAAAGCCACACAAGATTGACCAAGAAAGATGTATCAAGTGTGGCGTATGTATTGATACTTGTAAGTTTGAGTCGGTAAAGATTATTCCGGGCAGACACCCGTCAGTTAAGAAAGAACTGGTGAATGTGTAAAGGAGGCAAAGATGATTAACTTAACTATCAACGGCAAAGCAGTCCAGATTGAGAGAGACAAGACCGTGCTGGATGCTATCAGAAAAGCAGGGGTTGATGTGCCGACCTTGTGTTATCACAAAGACCTGACTGGTTATGGTTCCTGCCGGCTCTGTCAGGTAGAAGTTACTCAAAAAGGCAGAACCAGATTGGTTGTTTCCTGCCTTTATCCTGTGGCTGAGGGGCTGGAGGTAAAAACACATACCGAGCGAGTAGAAAAGAATCGCCGACTTCTGGTTGAATTATTATCAGCCCGTAGCCCTGATTCTAAAGTCCTGCAGAAGATGGCGAAAGAGTATAAAATTGAGAAGCCCCATTTCCGGCTAAAATCCGAGAAATGTATTCTCTGCGGACTCTGTGTCAGGGTATGCAGTGAGATACTCGGCGCCAATGCTATTGGATTTGCCGGCAGAGGCACTTCTAAAAAGATAGAGGTTCCTTTTAAGGAGGCACCGGAAGATTGCCTGGGCTGCGGTGCCTGCACCTATGTCTGTCCAACCGGTGCAATCCAGATGGAGTCAGAGGCGCGTAAACGGTGGGCGCTCTATCTTTCTTCTGGCGATAGAGAGTGCAGATACTCACGAATGGGTCTGATTTCTCATAAGGTCTGTCCTAATGCCTTCCAGTGTCAAAGGTGTGAGGTTGACCAGCGATTGGAAGAAACCCTCGGCACTCATCCTGCCTTCGTTGCTAAACCTTTCTCTAAACTCCAACCTATCAGGATTGACCAATTCCAGATTCAACCCAATCGTTATTATACCGCCGCTCATATCTGGGTAAAACCACTTAATGGTAAATTCAGAGTGGGCGTGGATGATTTTACCGCAAAATTCGTGGGCAGAATTGACAACATCAAAGCAGAAAGAGCATTCAGCAATAATAAACCTATCTGCGAATTAGTCATAGCAGACCGAATCCTGCCGATGTATATGCCATTTTCAGGAGAGGTGGTGGAAATCAATCGGCTCACGCGCTCGGTCCCCTCTTTGAGCGTCAATGACCCTTATCAACAGGGCTGGCTGTTTTCCATTAAGGCAGATAATCGCGAGCAAGCACTTGAGCGACTCCTTTCTCCTCTTAAAGCCACCGCCTTGGTTAAACAACACTCTGAAAAACTCCATCAACGGCTCAGCAAGGAATTGGGTATCACGATGACCGATGGTGCGGGTAATCTGGTAAATAATATCCCGGCTCTACTCAAGGAAGAAGAATGGAATACCCTCACCAGAGAGTTCTTTAAGCCGATGGTATAGTAATAATGTCTAAAGTCGCTAATTCTTGACTACCACTTCCTTATCCTGTAGAATAAATCTCCAGAATGACATTACGAACTAAATTAATTATCGGTTTTGTCGGCCTAGTGCTCTTCACAGGTGCGATTGCCACTATAATCGGGGTGCATCTTATCGGCGAGGGCA
>JASEHY010000134.1 GCA_030018555.1 Planctomycetota bacterium | reverse complement strand
CAATATTTTCGTAAGTAAGGGCGAGGATGATGTAAAACTAGACACCACCTTAAGACCATCTGATTTCACCGAATTTGTAGGTCAACCCAAAATAGTTAACAACCTCAAAATCTACATCACCGCCACCAAGAAGAGGCAGGAACCGCTTGACCACATTCTCTTCTCAGGTGCGCCCGGCCTTGGCAAAACCACCCTCTCCTATCTCGTGGCAAAGGAATTACAGACTAATATCAAGGTAATTCAGGGACCTTCTTTGGAAAGGCCGGCGGATTTAGCCGGCATTCTTAGTAATCTGGAAAACAGAAGTGTCTTATTCATAGACGAGATTCACCGCATCCCGGTGGTCGTATCTGAATATCTTTACTCCGCGATGGAGGACTTCAAACTAAATATTATGATAGACCAGGGACCACACGCCAGAGCATTTCAACTGAATATCGCACCTTTTACCCTGATTGGAGCGACTACTCGCGAAGGGCTTTTAACCGATGCCTTCCGTTCCAGATTCGGCATATTTGAGAAACTGGAATTATATCCAAAAGAGGACTTGTTGAAAATAATAAAAAGGTCAGCCCGTTTGCTTGCGGTGAACGGTGATGAAGAGGCATTAAAAACGATAGCCCAACGAAGCCGCGGCACACCACGAATAGCAAACCAGATACTCAAAAGAATACGCGATGTTGCTCAGGTCAAGTCCAATAATTACATTACTAAAGAGATTGCAGAAGAAGGATTCCAGATGCTCGGCATTGACCAATACGGGCTTGTCTCTACCGATAGAAAGATTTTACAGACCATCATTGCCAATGGCGGCGGTCCGGTCGGGCTCAAGACCATTTCCATCTCCGTAGGTGAAGAAGAAGATACGATTGAGGATGTCTATGAGCCATATTTAGTGCAGCGTGGCTTTCTGGAAAAGACCCCGAGGGGAAGAAAGGTCACCCCTCAGGCATATGAGCACCTCCAAAGAATTGCTTGTAGTGAGCGTAGCGAATCTGAAGGTAAAATAAAAGAGCATAGATTGTTTTAGTCCCTTGGTTATCTCCTTCCAAACCTCCACGCCAAGAGTGCCTCGGTTAGAATGAGAATCAGGAAGAGATAAAGTAGATATTTCCAGAGAGGATTAGAGGACAAATCTATTCTTGGCGCATCCCCTTGAATAGAATCCGACAGGTCAGCCCCGATAAAATCGGGGTCAGATAAAGATTGTATCTGAATAAAAGGAATCAGGTTCTTTAATTCATCATCTTTGATTCTTCTGATATCTCCTTCCTGAGGGGATACATTGACTGCGAAATATGTCTCGTCTTTGCCGGAAGAAAGTGTATATAATCCTGCTTCTGAGGTATTAGCGTAAGTCAAACGGTATTGCTTCCTCTGTTGATTGTTGTCGTTCTCTTTCTGGGGAGAGTCGCTAATAAGAGAAGGCTCGAGCGAGACAGAATCCTTTTTAGGTAATCTTAAGGTGTAATTCTTTTGCTCATCATCCCTTACTGACAGGACTATCGGCTCACCAACAAGGATGTTCCTTTGATTCGTTCTATTACTAAAAGTGGCAAGATACATTACTAATCGGTCAACCAGCATCACATACATCGGTCTTACAGGCATCAGATTCCATTCACTATCAGCAGAGGTGGCGATAAGGATTACTCTACCATTATCATAAGGTTTCTCAACTATCAATGCGGGCTGGTCGGGCTTGTGTAATCTGGCAATTATTGATGACTTATTATCTTCCGGTCCCGAACCTTTCGGGACGGTCAGTAATTCATAATATTGATAGACAGAAAGTGTGCCGAACTTTTCTTTTACCGAAGAAAAGAAACTCATTGCCGGATGGAAGAAATCTATCTCTGCGAATTTAGTTGGCTCATTATGTGAGGAATCACCTTTGATGTCACCAAGTGCATAAGGCAGAAGCCCCCTACCACTTTTGTATAATAATTCATTATATGCTACTTTGTTGACCTTATCACCAAGGAATATGAGCAATCCACCGCCATTAGCCACAAAATCTTCAATAATTTCTACCTGTTCAGCAGTGAGAAAATCCACATTTGCCAGAATGATAGAGTGATATTTTTCTAAACTATCTGCTGAAAGTATCTTATCGTCCTGCCTGATTTGTGCGGAGGTAATAACATTGAGCGAATACGACGAGATATTATCAGACGAGAGGTCTTTACTTGTTGATGGGACTAAGGCATAGCGAAGATACAGGACTTCATCTTCAGACGGCTCTGCTGACGGCTCGCCATTAATTATAAGAATATTAACCCCTTCCTGTACCTCTACCAGATGTAACCTGCTATCATCTATGGACAGGTTGTCCATCTCTAATGACATTTTTAGCCAGTATTGACCCGGCTCACTGAAGGTGTGAACGAAAGGAACAACGACGGAACGATTTAAGGGCAATTGAACCGTGCAGGTCGTAGATTTCTGTCCCTGAATATAGAAGTCTATCTTTAGATTACTCACTGAATTGCTCGACGGTGATAATTCTTCAGAATAATTCTGCACCTCTGCATAGAATGTTATCGGCTTTCTTGTGGTGATTATTGGTGTATCGGTATATATTCTGGTGATTAGATTGTTGCTTCTGGCGGTCAGCCCGACCGGAATAACCTTTATTTTACATAGTTTAGAAAGGTCAGACAGAACCTCTTTTATGGACTCGTCTTTGACTCCGTCCCATGCTGTTTTCTGGTTATCGGTAATCAGGTAAAGCACCTTAAAAGAAGATTTAGATTTACTGGCTATTTCTCTGGCAAGAGTGAGGGTCTTGGCAATATCGGTCGCATAATCAGAGAGTATCAGGTTCGCCAGTTTTCGCTTCGTCTCCTCCTTCTGAAACGATGCTTCACTGATAACTATTTCCGGTTTGGTTGAAATAGTTAATAGCGAGAGTCTATCACCTTTTTCAGGTCTTAATGCTTCTATTAAGTGAGAAGTTATCTTCTTGGCTCCTTCAAATAAGGATGTCAGCCCGATACGATAACCCATACTATAAGAATTATCTATGGCAACAATATAGTGGATATCCTGTTGAGCAATTGTTCTGCCTTGCAGGTAAGGTTTCGCCAGGATAAATGCCAGTATTAGAATGATAAGCATTCTTAATATGAGGAGGATGAGCGATTCCATCTGTAATCTGCGTCTGTTTTTACGGAGTGCTTTGAGGATAAATTCCATTGCTGCCCAGCGGATTTTCTGGTATCGTCTGCGGTTTAAGAGATGAATAATAAGTGGCACTACTGCCATCAACCCTAACCAGAGCAATAAAGGATTAACAAAATCTAACATCTTTAATTTGCTGTTCTCTCACCGCAAAGACGCAAAGTCCGTATGGGTTGGCCCGTAGGGGTTATCCTTTGCGACCTTTGCGGTGAATATCCTATCTGTTCCTCCAGAACGGTTTATAATAAGGGTTTAACCACAAGATATTGATTTGTTTTAATTGTATCCTTACGGTTATCTATAGGCACTATAGCGAACCCGAGTTTCTGCATTGTTTGTAAAGTAATCTTACCTTTGTAATCAATCTGTCCGCGAATATGGTGGCATTTCTTTGCCTTACAGAATCTGATTGCCTGTTTTAGAATCCGGTTAATAACTCTACGACTAATAAATGGATGGACTATACCTTCAATGAAAGCAATCTTATCCCTTTTGAATGGTCCATATACCATAGGCCCGATATCAATGGCAACCGCACTTAATATATTTGAATCGGAATCTACAACGCTGAAGAAATAGTAATTACCCTTATCTTTGGGGTTATTTCGCCACTTCATTACCGTCGGAAAAAGCCCTTGGATTTGTTGCCATAACTTGTGCCCTTCGGAGATATTTATTACTTTCATTTGATTACTTCCTGTATATCTCCCGACGGTGACCGATTCTTAAGATTATCAATTCATCTCCCTTGACATCAAAGATAACACGGTAATCGCCGATTCTAAAACGGTATGTCCCAATACGCGGGTCAGTTAAATGCTCGGCATAGTAAAAAGGATTTGAACCCATCTGTAATAATTTGCTGCCTATTCTTTTTTGTATGACGGGTTCAAGGTTAAGGATGTCTTCCTCTGCCCGTGCCGTGTATAAGATACGGTATTTCATCTGGCTTTGTTGCCGAAAATAGCAGAATGCGGTTTTACGCGTCCTACGTGGTAATCCGCCCGTGCTTCACGAATGCCTTCCAGATACTTGGGACTGGTCAGGGCTAACAGGTCTTCCAGAAATGATTCGCGCTCCTCCTTTTTCATCTCTCGGATAGCATTAATAATGGCTTCGCGTGAAATGGCAACTTTAACATCATTATTTATTGCGTTTTTCATGATATTCCTCCTTTGCATCTTTGGCGAATATCCTATCTATTCCTCCACACTGGTTTGCGTTTTTCAAGGAATGCCTTTAACCCTTCTTGGGCATCTTCGGTCTTCATCAGTTGATTAAGATATATATTCTCTACCTCTGTAAGATAATCAAGAAATGCCTCCTGTTGTTTCTTCAGCGCCGCCAATTTCGTATATCCCAATACCACAGCACTAAGACCGGTCATCTTGGTTATGAAATTTCTCTCTTCATCCTTAAGGGCTGATTCAGGACTACATTTGTTGATTAGTCCGATGCTTTCCGCCCGGTTGGCACCGATAAT
>JASEHY010000133.1 GCA_030018555.1 Planctomycetota bacterium | reverse complement strand
TTCGCTTTGCTCAGGATAAGAGCCAGTAACGACCTTCGGTCTAACTGGCTCTAAACAGCCGGCAGAGCCATCGCGTCCTGCTGGCCCTATTTAAATCCCGCACATAAATTATGTGCGGGGAAGCCTGACGCCAAAGATAGCCCCACCGGACTGATAAGGGTTACTTCACAAAGTATCAGACCCCGAACTTACTTCTCAGACGAGATATGATAATTGCTTTCGCATTAAGTTTTGTCTGATGGTCTTTCATAATTAATAATAGATGCCAGTAAATATCCGCAAATCGTTCGTCATAACACTTCCTGGGAGGTAATTCCTCATAGAGTTTTGTCAGGTCTGTCCAGAGGATATGGATGATGATTATTACGATAGCCGGACGCAGGTCTTTGCGGATTCGGTATAATCGGATAAGGTCAGCAAGCAAGTAATTGACCAGTTCTTCATCCTTTCCCTCAACCAGTTTGAGCAAGTCGGTTAATCTTTCAAACTGATTCAGATAAGGCAGAAGTTCTTTTAACTGGGTAAACTCTGCTTCAAAACCGCCTTGTTTTGCCTGTTGATAGAGGTGTTCCGAGAGGAACTCAAACGAATTCACCTCATCAGGCGACTTTTTTACTTTTTCCATAAATACCTCCTTTATCCCGTTAGGAATTGTCCTGTCACGGGACGATGTCAGGAGGAAGCCTGGCGCCAAGGCTTCTTTATCATTGTCCTGACACCCTATAATGGTAAAATGTCAGGATGACAGGGGGATTTTTAGGAGGAATTTCCAATGGGTTGGTATAACTCTAATAAAAACAAACAGTTGGAGCAGATGATGTAGACAAGAATATTTTAGAATTGTTGATTTCGGTATCCTGAAATGTCAGGATAGAGTGAATCGGATATGATTAATCCTCTAAATCTGATGGTTCTGGGATGGCTGAATAAGAAAGGTCTTCTATCTTAAACTTAGTCTTCCATTTCCCAACCTGTTTATAAGACAGGAAAGGGTCATCCTTAAGAACGAAGAATCTCTTGAGTTGACGCCTGAGCCGGCTGATATTTTGTTGTAATTTAGGTTCTGCCTTATCTGAATCCCATGATAATGAACCTTTTTCCTTAGCCAAGTATTTTAATATTTCCCATAATTTGTTAGGCAGGTCACCTTTGCGTCTGTCCTTAAATCCCATCTCGGCAAAAGTAAAACGTTGAGGGGCTATCCCTTTAACCGAAATCTTGACCGAATCATTAGAAACAAATTGTATGGTAATTTCCCCCCATTTCGTACCAGCCGGGGTAGGGAATGTAACAAATACTTTTACAGAAGGCTTTTCTTTAGAGATTTTTTCGGTTATTATACCGGTCAGGTCAAACCCGTTCTCTAAAACCGTCTTTAGTGTAATCAGATAGATATTGCTGTTTTCCAGAATCCGGGCGTCATCAGAGCAAACGGCGTTCAGACTGGGCGTAATCACCAGAAGTATTTTAGAGTTAATTTCTTGGTACACCTTATTAACCCAGCGGGTGATATTATCTGTCCGGCTGAGCCCGATGCAATAGACTACCCTGACAGATTGGCCGTTAATCTCATCACAGGCAATCTCGTCATAGGTGATATCCTGTATATTACCACAATTATTGGATGGTCTCAGTTTGGAATTTTCGCATATCAATTCCGAAAGACGATTAAAATCAAACCGTTTGCCTTTGACCACCTCATCAGGCAGTATTACAGGATTAGTCAAATAACCAGTCGGGCAGGTATAAAAATATCTCTTTACCCCCTGCCATTCATCATACTTAATCTCTAAGATATTCTCTTCAGGGCAATCCATACATCTATCGCAACTAATCTCGGTAAGATAATCATCCTGGAAGAGTTTATATTTCTGGAGTGTGCCGATTAAATCAGGATGAAGTTTGGAATATGTCTGATAATCAAAGACTGGCTCAAGAGCAGATTCCAAACACTGAAAGAAATCTATTTGGGTCATTCGTTATACCTGCCCGACGGTCAGGCGGGTTTGTGTGACCGCCCCGATGTCCATCGGGGTGGGTGATTCGTGTTTATCTGTTTGCCACACCCCACTTGACCAGATATCCTTCTATCAGCCGGTCTTTTTTGGAGTCGCCTAAGGTGTTCTTGTTGGGTATGGAGAGATTGAAACTCTTGACCAAGCCCTTTTGCACTCCCTCAAATTTTACCTGTAACCGCACTTTTTTTATCACGGCTGTAGTCAGGTCAAGTTTGAGTAGACGAATACGTTCTTTGAGTCCCTTGACTGAGGTTATCTCAACGATGTCTTTGGTCAGGGCATCGGGCTTGAAACGAATGGTTACCACCCGCACTGATGAAATTCGGTCTGCCGGGTCGGTCGGGAAATCAATCGGCTCTAATTTCTTCTTGAACAGGTTCATATCATAGATACGTTCGCTTCCGGTGGCGAAGTAATGCTCATCACCCAAGGCGAGTTTGGCATAATCGTCCCTGGCTCTTTCAGTAATAGTATCTGTCTTCGCCTTGATTTTTAACTTGCATAAATTACCTGTTTTGGGATAGTAAATAAGTAATGCCTCCAGAACCGGTTTATCGGCTTTTTCCTCTGGCTGGTCGGTCCTGTCATCAAAACGTGTGATATATGTCTTGGGCGCCTCGTAATAGACCAGATATGCCTGGCGGTCTGTAGCAGTATAATGCTCAATATAGACCCTGCCGTAACCATTGCTCTGGCTTTGCAGGAGCAGTTTCCAGGCATCGGTCAAGGGCTGTTTTATCCTGGACCATTCCTTTGGCTCTTTGGGTTTAGCGACATAATCCGCAAAACTCTCGTAATCTTCCAGATTCGCCCAGTTACAGGCGGTCAGAAATGCGTCCTTATTTTCCATCAAGACGGTTAATGTCCTGTCTTCCGGCATCATCTCGTCATCCCAAACCAACTTAAATTGCATGGCAACCGCCTCAAGCGTTTCCTGTGCCGAGAGTCCGGCTAAACTATTGACCTGGCGTAATTCTTCCTCTATCTCCTCGCGTTTTTTAACCGGCATCTTATAGAATTCCTCAACCAGGTCTTCCATCAAATGCCATTTATTCTTGATATAAGAATCCCAAGCAAAATCATCAAGTACCTTACGGCTTTTGAAGTATTCGTAAAGCAGATTCGGACTTATCCGACGGAATAATGACCCGGGTGTATTAAACGAACGATAATGATAACGCATAAATTAAACTCCTCTCTGTCATTCCCCGCGGAATGTAATGGAGTCCCGCCGGATTCCCATCGGGGATGTCTGGGCATTTCAGGACCCCTTTAACGTGATATTTAACTTTTTCAGTTCTGAATTTATCCAATTTTCCGCCTGTTTTTCGTCCTTCTCTATCGCTATCTCCACACCCCGCTTGGCAATGTCAAGTAGATGCTTTGACTTCTCACGGGTAGAAAACGATTCGTCTATCTTCTTTGATATTTCCTTCTGAATAGAATCTGTTATCTTGGGTAAAATAATCCGCTTAAATTCGTCGTCATTTATTGCTGTTAATCTAAATAAGAATGGTAATCATTAGCGGAGAAAAACACCTTTTGTCTGCGGTTCCCGCGCTGGGTTATGTGATGCGGAATTCCCTGAACAACAACCCTTGCAATACGTGCCATATGATAATGACTAATAACATAATAATTGTAACTTGTCAATAATCATACCAAATAATTAAGTATTGTGTCCCCCGAATTAGTCAAAGCCACAGAACCTATAGCGAATTTCGGATTTGGTATTTATTCACCTTTATTAAGTTACTCAACTTGACTGGGTTTCCCGTGGTTTTAGCCACAGATTTCACAGATTAAATCGGTGTAATTCTTTTCTTAATAGATTTTGGATGAATAAAACTATAAAAATTCGTTATAAAACCCCAGATTTTCCTCTATAAATAAATAATTTCACGGATTTATTAGGATGGGCATTCGCTATATTTTGCCATTATTATTTCCTCCTTGCCAAATCATGAACGATGTTGCCTTACCGGAATATTCTATAATTACGGCGCCTGCTGATTGACCGCGGCATTAGTATCTACCCCTGTTACAGAGGTATCAGTAACCGTAGCCGAGGTATCAGCAGGGGTAACGGTTGTATCAACAGGGGTTACATTTGTATCTACCGGGCTAACAGTGGTATTCTGACCTAATGGCGGACAGGTGCCATCAGGATTGAGTTTCAAGACCCAGAAATCAGCCGAACCCGCGCCAAAAGAAGGAGTGTTACCTGCCACGATATATCCGCCATCAGCGGTCTGCCGGATGGAATTTGCAGTTTCCCCGCCTGTCCCGCCATAGGTCTTCTGCCATGCAACTGTTCCATCGTTATTAAGTTTCAAGACCCAGAAATCATTCGAACCCGCGCCAAAGGAAGTAGTGTTACCTGCTACGACATATCCGCCATCTGCGGTCTGCTGGATGGAATTTGCTCGGTCATAGCCGGTTCCGCCATAGGTCTTCTGCCAGTCAATACTGCCTGTGCTGGTGAGTTTCAAGACCCAGAAATCAGCCGAACCCGTGCCAAAAGATTGGGTCACTCCAGCCACGATATACCCGCCATCTGAGGTCTGCTGGATTGATTGTGCAGAGTCACTGCCTGTTCCGCCATAGGTCTTCTGCCAGTCAATACTGCCTGTGCTGGTGAGTTTCAAGA
>JASEHY010000132.1 GCA_030018555.1 Planctomycetota bacterium | reverse complement strand
GTCTGCCTCAGGCATGATAATATGACGGATTCCGTTTATGAATTTCCGCCTGTGTAAAAGAGAAATTAGACAAGCACCAGGATTTTGGCAAAGTCGTTCTGCATATGAGCAAAATAGCGGGTTGCAGACGGTGGGATGTGGAGTAAATCTAATTACTCGCTATTGGACACTTCTAACGGGGTGAATCCTATTCGTGTTCCTCTTTTTCTTGACAAATCAGTTCAAGGGGTGATAAGATAATCACTATGTTTTCATTAAGGACTAAAGTAATTATCTCTCTTGTTATTGTGGTTATTATTACCGGTGCGATTGCCACTATAATCGGGGTGTATCTTATCGGCGAGGGCATCGTCAAACAGGCACAGGATAAGGTCCGCACAGACCTCAATTCCGCCCGAGAAATCTACCTCCATGAACTCAATAATGTCAAGACCATCGTCCGGCTGACCGCAGAACGTTTTTATATCAGGGACGCCCTGATAAAGAACGACCTTGAGAAACTCTACTCTGAAACAGCCGCGGTCAGGGAAAGGGAAGAATTGGATATATTAACCGTCCTTGATAAGGACGGCAGGGTTATCCTCCGTCCCAGAAATCCATCTCTTATCGGCGATGACCAGACACATTCGCCAATCGTCAGAAAGGTATTAACCGAGAAAGAGTCCTGTGCCGGCACTGAAATTATCACTAAAGAGGAGATGGTCAAATGTTCATCTTCTCTGGTTGAACAGGCGTATTTTAGGGTCATTCCCACGCCTCATGCTAAACCGACAGATAAGACCGAGGAGACCGCCGGGATGGTGATAAAAGCCGCCGCACCAATTCTTGATTATGACGGAAATTTATTAGGTCTGCTCTATGGCGCTAATCTGATTAACCGTAATTATAAGATTGTGGATAAGATAAAAGAAACCGTCTTTCAGGGACAGATGTATAAAGGCAAAGAGATTGGCACGGCAACGATATTCCAAGGTGACTTGAGAGTCAGCACCAATGTCAAGACCAAAGAAGGCGAGCGGGCAATCGGCACACGGATTGCCGCTGATGTCGGCGAACAGGTCTTGGTGAAATGCAAGCCCTGGATTGAACGGGCATTTGTAGTAACTGACTGGTATTTTACTGCTTATGAGCCCATCAGGGATCTTGAGGGTTCTATCATCGGTATCCTTTATGTCGGTATTCTGGAAAGTAAATTCACTGATAAGAAAAAGGAGACCATCTGGCTTCTGGTAACTATTACCGTTATTGGTATAATTATAGCATTCATTGTGGCTTATTTTCTGGTAAAAAGTATTACCAGTCCGTTAGGACGGCTGGTAAATACTGCCCATCAATTAGCCAAAGGTGATTTTAATCAGGCAGTAGGGGTTAATTCCGAAGACGAAATCGGCAAACTGAGTAAGGCATTCAATTTTATGATTTCATCTATTAAGGAACGTGATGAAAAACTCAAGCAACATACTCAGGAGGTCGTTGTCCGCTCTGAAAGATTGGCAATGATTGGACAATTAGCCGCAGGGGTGGCACACGAAATCAATAATCCTCTGGCAGGGCTTCGCACCTATGTCAAACTCCTGAACAAAGAAATCACCGACCTGGGATTACCTGAAAGTAATTTTCCCAAGTATTTATCACTGATGGAAAGAGAGACTATCCGCTGTAGTGAAGTAGTTCGTAATCTCCTTAATTTCGCCCGACAGACCGATAGCCGTCCTCAATTAGTTGATATTAACCATATCCTCAATGAGGCGCTCTCTTTTATAGAGCACCAGATTATTATGCTTGACCTGAAGGTTGAAAAGAATTACTCAACCTTACCGCAAACTATCGCGGATTTCTCTCAACTCCAGCAGGTTTTTATGAATATTGTTCTTAATGCCTGTGAATCAATGTCTTCTAAAGGCACTCTCTCACTGAGCACAAGACACCTTCCCGCTCCGCTCTCGCTGGAGCGAGGCGAGGCCGAGGATAACCAGATAGAGGTCAAAATTAGCGATACCGGCTCTGGCATAGCACAGGAAATACTTCCGCATATATTTGAACCATTTTTCACTACTAAAAAGAAGGGAACAGGTCTCGGTTTGTCTGTGGCTTATGGTATTATCACTCAACATAAAGGCACTATTGAGGTAGATAGTGTGGTTGGTTCAGGCACTGCTTTTATTGTAAAAATACCGGTCCAGAAGCCATAAGTTAGAATGATGAGAATCCCGCACCCATCCCAAAGGGATAGGTGCGGGATAAGAGCCAGTAAGTCGTCCCTCTGGGACTCCCTGCCTGCGGCAGGCAGGCAACTGGCTCTAAATAGATAACAGTGGAAACTATCTATATTAGACCACTCGGAGAGGTAGATGATAAAATAATCAATTACTTACTGGATATGTTACCCCCCGTATTCAATAGAGAAATAAAGCGATTAAATTCTATTTCTATTCCATCAGAAAGTTATGATATCCAGCGTCGGCAATATCTTTCCACTGAGTTACTAAAAACACTCTTAAGAGATGCTATTACCGAAGAAAGCAAAGTGTTAGGTATCACAGGGGCTGACCTTTTTATTCCGATATTTACTTATATATTTGGCGAGGCTCAATTAGGCGGTAGGGTTGCTCTGGTTTCTCTTGCCCGCCTGAAACCAGACGATACTGAAGAACCTGACAGTTATGCTCTATATCAATTACGGGCATTAAAAGAATCTGTCCACGAATTGGGACACACTTTCGGACTGAAACACTGTTCTGAACCCGGATGCGTGATGCGATTTGCTAATAATGTCATAGAGGTGGATAATAAAGATTACCACTTCTGTCCCAGTTGTATGGACTTACTTAATAAGTAATAGAATGAAGGAGAATTAAATTATGGAAAACTTCCGTATTTTAGTAATAGACGACGAGGAGATTGTCCGCGAGGCACTCTCCGACTGGCTCAAGAAATTTGGATACTATGTGGAAACCGCTGAGAATGGCACTAAAGGGCTGGAAAAAATCCGCTCTGCCAACTGGCACATTATGTTGGTTGACCTGAAGTTACCTGATACCAATGGCTTGGAAATCCTTAGAGAAGTGCGACAGATTCAGCCGTCTGCTATTGTAATTATTATCACTGCGTATGCGACTGTGGATACCGCGATTCAGGCAATGAAGGACGGCGCCTACGATTATATCGTCAAACCCTTTGACCCTGATGAAATTAATCTGATAATTAACAAGGTTCTGGAACACCAGAAATTAGTAGATGAAAATATCTTCCTGCGACGGGAACTGACCAAACGCTATACCTTCCAGGACATCATCGGCAAAAGTCCCAGGATGCAAGAGGTATTTGAACTTATCAGAACAGTCGGCCCTACTAAATCAACCATTCTGATTCAGGGAGAAAGCGGGACAGGCAAGGAATTAGTCGCCCGTGCCATACATCAGATAAGCCCTCGCCAGACAGGACCATTTGTGGCGGTTTCCTGCGGTGCTTTAACCGAGTCACTCTTAGAGAGCGAATTATTCGGGCATGAGAAGGGTGCCTTTACCGGCGCGATTACCCAGAAGAAAGGCAAATTTGAACTCTCCGACAACGGCACCATCTTTCTGGATGAAATCGGTGATATTGACCCCAAGACCCAAGCCGACCTCCTACGTGTCCTACAGGAACGGGAATTCACCCGCGTGGGCGGACAGGAACCGATTAAAGTGGATGTCCGGGTCATCGCCGCCACCAATAAAGACATCCAGAAACTCATCCGTGAGGAAAAGTTCCGACAAGACCTCTATTACCGATTGAATGTTATTACCATAAATTTACCGCCCCTACGTGAACGGAAAGAGGATATCATCCCCCTATCTGACCATTTCCTGCATAAATATAACATAGAAAATAACAAGAAAATCCAGCGAATATCAGAAGATGTTCTGAAAGTCCTGATAGCACATAACTGGCACGGCAATGTCAGGGAACTGGAACATACAATAGAGCACGCGGTTACCATAGAAAAAACCAATATTATCACGTCAGAAAGTTTGCCGTCTGCCTTCCAGAAAGGACAGGCAGTTCCCTGCGTCTATCTATCTGAGGATAAACCATTAGAAGAAGTGGAAAAAGAATATATCCAGAGGATGCTGAATAAATACCAGTGGAATATCCAGAAGGTGGCGTCTATTTTAGATGTAGACCGAGGCACGCTTTATAATAAGATAAAGAAATACAACATCCAGTCCCGCCTCGGCGAGACAGAATAAATCCTGAACGTCTATCCCCGTCCCCCCTTTCCCCATCCCCTATCACCCCTATCCTACCACCATACTACCCCTATCCCTCCCCATCCTACCCGCTACCATCCTGCTGACCACATTATATTACTTCCTACGAATATGTCAAGTATTTTTGTATCTTACGGCTATGCCTTCTAAAACCCTCTTCCAATAGGCGGTTAGCCGAAGGATACCCTGTGGGTAGCCGTAGGTTACCCCGTGGGTACCATCCTTATAACCCTCTCCTACCCCAGAGGCACTATCCCTGACCTATCCCCCACTGCACCCCATACTATACCGTAGTTGATGGGATACTATACGGTAGTGCAGGGGATAGTATATGGTGGTGCAGGGTATAGGATATGGGGCTGGGTGGTATGGTATTGGGGGCAGTGGGGGATAGTATATGGTGGTGGATGGTATAGTATAGGGG
>JASEHY010000131.1 GCA_030018555.1 Planctomycetota bacterium | reverse complement strand
GCAATCTAATAGCTTTTTATAGTTATACGAAATGGGGATGAGTGAACATTTACGGCGTTTTTTGTCATAACCCCTTATAAATCATAGGGTTAGATTAAAAATTATGTCCAAAAGCAACCCCCATATATGTCCACCTTCCCGCCTTGAAGGTAACCATCCCGAAAGATTTCGGGAGACACGAGTAGACACGGATGACAGGTGACACACGGATGACAGGTGACACACACCTCGCCTCCTATATGGCTATTTTGCTTGCTTACAAGGATTACTTTTTCCAAAATGCCTCCCTAAGAGATTTTCTATCCTTGTAATAAAGTTCTTATCGCCTATTGCTCGCTTAATATCTCATCCGGAGTATTTAACACATGCTCTTTAGCGCTGGAATACTGATAATCTTCCGCTTCCTTTACCAAACCAATTCTTTCACTACCTCTGATAGATAAGAGTGTTTGATGATTTCTACTTTATCTGTGTCCTTCGTTCCTCTGGATAAATAATCTGTGGCTTTATTGAGAGTTTTGACTTGTCCCGTAGGGAGATTAACTTTAGGGATAACGACCTTGTTAAATCCGAGCCGTGCTGATTCCTGAATACGGGTTTCTATCTGATTTACTGCCCTGATTTCGCCTGTTAATCCTACCTCGCCGATAAATACCACACCTCTGGGAATAGGTTTGTTTTTATAACTGCTATAGACCGCAATGGCGATTCCGAGGTCTACAGCCGGCTCATCTATTTTTACGCCACCCACCACATTAACATAGACATCCTGAGAACCGAGTGTCAGTCCGAGCCGTCTTTCCAGAACTGCCAGGACCATCACGGTGCGGTTGAAATCAACTCCGCTTACCCTTCGGGCTGGTTGAGAATAATATGCCCTTGATGTTAATGCCTGAACCTCTACTAAAAATGGTCTTGAGCCGATAAAACTCGCCACAATAACTGTGCCACCGACATCACTCCCGCCTGGGCGGGACGAGATAAATAATTCCGAAGGGTTAGTTACTTCTGCTAATCCATCGTCTCGCATCTCAAAGACACCGATTTCGTTGGTTGAGCCGAACCTGTTCTTTACTGTCCGCAGGATGCGGAATGACTGGAACCTGTCTCCTTCAAAATAAAGGACGGTATCCACTATATGTTCCAGCGACTTTGGTCCTGCGATAGAGCCCTCTTTGGTAATATGACCGACTAAGAAGAGAGAGACCCCGGAGCGCTTGCACAGATAAACCAAATCCATTGTTGATTCACGCACCTGCGTCAGGGTGCCCGGCGAAGACGGTATCTCCGGCTTATAGACCATCTGGATAGAGTCCAGGACAACTAAATTAGGTTTATATTCCTCAATATAACTGCAAATTACAGAGGTGTTAGTTTCAGAAACCAGCCAGATATTATCGTGGCTTATACCGAGCCGTTGGGCGCGTAGTTTGGTCTGGAAAACGGATTCCTCAGCACTGACATAGAGTATCTTAAGTCCTTCAATGGCGAGTTTATTAGAGACCTGTAGAAGTAAGGTAGATTTTCCGATGCCGGGGTCGCCTCCAATAAGTGCTGCCGAGCCAATCACTATGCCACCACCGAGGATACGGTCAAATTCTTTTATCTCTGTGGTCAGCCGAGATGAAGTAATGACCTTAACATCCTGTAAAGAGAGCGGTTTTTCCGCAGAGAGCGAGTGCCGTGGAGAGGATATAGAAGGTGTTATCACCTCCTCAAGCATACTTCCCCACTCACCGCATTCAGTGCATCTGCCGAGCCATTTTGGGCTCGCTGCACCGCATTTCTGACAGATGAAACTGGTTTTAGGTTTCTTTAATTGTCGCATAGAAATAGTTGATATGTTGATAAGTTTATAAGTAGATAAGTAATTTTTCCACTTATCATCTTATCTACTTATCACCTTGCTAAAGTGATACAGCATCATTGCGAGCATAGTTATAGCTGCGGTTTCTACTCTGAGAACAGAGTTAACAGGGAGTCGCACTGGGAGAGCGCCCCATTTGAGCGACAGGGACACTTCATCCGCTGTAAAATCGCCCTCAGGTCCAATTATGTATAGAATCTTAGGGGGTAATTTATCTTTTCCTAATACTTCTGACAAGTATTTATTAGCAGAGGGCAGGGCTATAAGAGATAGAGAAAAATCCTTGATAATCGCACAGAGTTCCTTAAACCTTATAGGAAGCCCAATTTCCAGTATTGAGTCCTGACAGGATTGTTTAGCAGATGAAATAGCAATCTGACGCCAACGTTCTATCTTGTTTCTTGAGGATATATCCGTTCTGACAACGGTTCTTTCGGTGATAAGCGGAATCACTCTCTTTAATCCTATTTCTGCTGTCTTCTCTATCAGATAATCCATTCTGTAGCCCTTAGGTATGGCGCAGGCAAGGGTTATATCAGGTTCCTTTAGGGTGGCTTGACTCTCTTTTTTCTGTGATATAATTATTAGTTCCACTCCTCCTTTTTTGGGGGTGGCAGGAATGGAACATACTTCAGCCACATAGCCCCTCTGACGATTATCAAAGAGTTCAACCAAGGAGCGTTCTTTTAATCTGAGGGTATTTTTGAGATGACGGGATTGTTTATTATCAAGGATAACCTTAGCGCCGCAGGCGGCATCAACAGGAATAGACTCGCAATAAAATCTTCTCATAATTGGGGTTTGGATTATGAGTCAACGAGGATAAACATCGTTGTCTACCAAAAGCCCCGGTAGACAACGACCTTTACGGTCGTTGACTGTAAGAGAAAGGTGTCAGCGAATTCTTTCCCTTCGCTTTGCTCAGGATAAGAGCCAGTAATTCCTCCGATATTCATCGGGGTCTAACTGGCTCTAACCCTGACTCTCCTGGCTGCCTCTACAATATCATAATCTGTGAGGTGGTATTCTTTGAGAAGTTCATCTGGCTCGCCTGATTGACCGAATCTATCTTTGATTGCCACCATCTCAATTGGAATCCTATGAGGAGATAGGGTTTCTGCAACAGCACTGCCCAGTCCGCCGGCGAGAAGATGTTCTTCTGCAGTAACAACCACGCCGGTCTTTCTCGCCCAGAAAATTATAGTTTCGGTATCTAAAGGTTTGATGCTGTAGGCATTGATGACAGTCGCGTTGATGTTATCTTTTAAGAGAACCTCTGCGGCAGAAAGCGCCGCAGCAACCATTGTTCCACAGGCAATGATTGTTACATCAGTCCCCTCCTTCAACACCTGTGATTTGCCAATAATGAATGAATCTGTATCTTTAGTTACTACTGGTATTTTGAGACGAGCGAGCCGAATATAGACAGGTCCATAATATTCTGCTGAGGCAAAGATAGCCTTCGGTGTCTGCACTGCATCTGCCGGCACAAGCACGGTCATTCCCGGTATAAGTCGCATCAGGGCGATATCCTCTATACCCTGATGTGAAGCCCCATCTGGACCGACTGAAATACCACCGTGTGTAGCGATTGTTTTCACATTGAGACCGCTATAGGCAACGGTATTTCTGACCTGTTCCCAGGCTCTACCTGAGGCAAAGATAGCAAATGTGGTTGCAAAAGGAATCTTGCCGGAAACAGCAAGTCCTGCTGCGGTGTTTATCATATTTGCCTCCGCTACACCCATATTAAAAAACCTACCAGGGAAGGTCTTAGCGAATTCATCTGCCTTAGTAGAACCAGCCAAATCAGCCGAAAGAACTACTACATTATGGTTCCTTTTGCCTAATTCTACTAATGCCTTACCACAGGATTCGCGAGTGCATTTAAGTTCAGGCATAATCTTATTGCAATTCCTTCAGGGCTTGTTCGGTTTGTTGAGGGTCTGGCGCCTTACCGTGCCACTCGTATCTGTTTTCCATAAACGAAACGCCCTTGCCCTTAATGGTTCTGGCGATAATAATAGTTGGCTTATTCTTTACGGTCTCTGCTCGCTCTAATGCCTGTATAATCTCTTTAATGTTATGGCCATCCACTGTAATAACATTCCAGCCGAAGGCGGAGAATTTCTCAGCAAAAGGTAATGGAGACATTACACTCTCAATGGCACCGTCAATCTGGAAACCGTTAAAATCAAGAATAGCACAGAGGTTGTCCAGTTTATAATGGGCGCCAGCCATAGCGGCTTCCCAGATTTGACCCTCCTGACATTCGCCATCGCCGATTAAAACATAAACCCTATAACTTGTCTTATCTATCTTACCAGCCAGGGCTATTCCATTAGCAACCGAAAGTCCTTGACCAAGCGAACCACTGGACATCTCAACCCCTGGAGTTCTCTTCATATCAGGATGTCCCTGCAGGATGCTTCCTAATTTCCTTAAATGGTTAAGTTCTGATAGGGGAAAAAAGCCCGCTTCTGCGAGGGTGGCATACCAGACTGGTGCGGCGTGACCTTTGGACATCAGAAACCTATCGCGGTCAGGCCAGGTAGGGTCTTCTGGATTAATCCTGAGTTTGTGGAAGTAGAGAGAGACCAATATTTCTACAGCGGATAGCGAGCCGCCGGGATGACCTGAACCAGCGCGTCCGAGCATCCGGATGATATGCTGACGGATACGCTTTGCCTTTGCCCTGAGGAATTCTATTCTGTCATCTGAAGGGAGCGACATATCTTTTTACTGGCTGTTAGACCGTCCCTACGGGATCCTGTCCTTATCCCTCTGACGGGATCCTGTGAAGGACAGGATG
>JASEHY010000130.1 GCA_030018555.1 Planctomycetota bacterium | reverse complement strand
GGGGCCGAATGGTTCTATACCAATATAAGAAGAAGATTATCTCTTCAGTAAGTAACGCTATCAGAACTTTCCATAATGCCGGGTTATACCATAACGATTTACATATAAGAAATATCTTAATACAAGCGGTTTCACAAGGTATAAAATCACTCTATTTCCCCCCGTACGGGGGGATTAAGGGGGATTTAACCTGTCCCGCAAGGGGGGAGACTGGGGTTGAATTTCGGGCTTATATTATAGACCTGGATAAAACAACGCACCATCAATCTTTATCCTTTGACAAGAGAGTAAATAACCTGATAAGGTTAAACCGCTCCATAGACAAATTGTCTTTCAGATTCAAGTCGCTTAATATAAACAATATCATTACTGCCAGTGACCGTCTTACCTTACTTAAAGAATATTTTCTGGGCGAACAATTACCCAAGACACAGAAGGCAGATATTATTAACAGATGTGCAAGGCATTCCCGGTTACATAAATTATGGTGGACATTATACGGTGGGCGCTGAACCGTGGGCGATAGTGGGGGCGTAGATATAGCCCATCTTTTTGAGCCGGGTTATTCGCTCCTGCATTGGTGGATGTGTCGCAAAGAGATTGGCAATAAAGCCCTGTTTATTAGTAAAACTTCTTCCTAAAGGGTCAGCAATACATAGATGCGCTACACCGCGTTTGATAGATTTGGTCGCAGCAACATCCTGCTCTATTTTCTCTAAGGCACTGGCTAATGCAAGCGGGTTCCTGATTAGTTCTGCTCCAGTGGCATCTGCAAGGTATTCCCGTTTCCTTGAGATTGCCATTGCCATAATCTGGGCAATAATAGGTGCCAGAATAATCAGTAACAACCAGATAATAAAAGGGACTATACCTAATGCCTTTCCTTTTCCTTTACTGCGACCGATGTAGCGCATTGACCGGGCTGAGAAATCTGATAATAACACAATTGCACCTACCAGTGCGGCGATTACAGTCATTAGCCGAATGTCATAATTACTGATGTGGCTCATCTCGTGTGCCACCACGCCCTGTATCTCATCGCGATTGAGTTTCTCTAATAACCCTTCGGTAATAGCAATACTGGCGTGCTGGGGATTTCTACCGGTAGCAAAGGCGTTCGGGTCAGGGTCGGGAACAATATAAACCTTGGGCATTGGCAACCCCCCTGCAATAGATACTTCTTCTACTATATTATGGAACTGTCGCTCTTTGAGATTGGACATATTTACCGCTCTTGCGCCGGTAGAGTAAAGCACCACTTTAGCACCGGCATAGTAACTGCCCAGAACGGAAATAGTTGCGATAATTAAAGCAACCGTTGTTCCTATTGGTAATCCCCCTGTGAAGAATTGGTCAAACCCAAAACCCAGGACACAGAAGACAAGAATAAAGATGAACATTAACAGATATGTGGCTCTGCGATTATGTCGTTGCTGTTCGTAGATGTTCATAATATCTTGATTAGAATAAATTAGTATAAATTCACCGCAGAGGCGCAAAGAACGCAAAGAATAAACCCTGATATCCACCGGGGTTCTCCTCTCTGCGAACTCGGAGTTTACCCTGAGCAAAGCGAAGGGTCTTTGCGGTGTCCCTGTGGGATTACGAAGTTTTTTAGAACTGAACCTTCGGTGCCACTCTCTCTTCTGCAGTGGTTATCTCAAAGAATTCTGCTATCTTAAAAGCAAATACCCCGGCTACGATATTGGAAGGGAACATCTGTATCTTGTTATTGAAACGCATCGTATTGTCATTATAGAACTGCCGGGCGAATGAAATCTTATTCTCGGTAGAAGTCAATTCTTCCTGTAATGCCAGGAAGTTTTGATTGGCTTTGAGTTCCGGATATGCCTCCACTACTGCGAAAAGACTCTTTAGTGCCTGGGTAAGGAACCCTTCGGCTTTAGCCAATTCACCCACATTGCCTGCGGCAGATGCCTGCATACAGGCGGAACGAGCCTGAGTTACCTTCTCAAAAGTAGTGCTTTCGTGTTTAGCATAACCCTTAACCGTTTCTACTAAATTCGGTATCAGGTCATAGCGACGTTTAAGTTGCACATCAATCTGACTCCAGGCATTTTTCACCGCATTACGCAGACCCACCAGCCCGTTATAGATGATGACCAATCCCAATAAAATAATCGCTACCAACCCAATTGCTCCACCGATTATAAACAACAGCATAGATATACTCCTTTCTTACTCGCTGTTAGATTTCTCTGATGCATATCAGAGAAAGCGTTACAGCGAGTTATCCCGACACCAATTGGGTGTCGGGGTTAAGACCCGCCGAAACCCTACCCGAAAGTTAGTCGGACTTGACGTAGGCGGGTATTCCTTATTATAACTTTTATACTACTGTTATCACCTTATCCGTCAATTCATTCTTATCATCCGATTTAACAGGAAAATAGTTTTTGAGGTCGGAAGCACATGATTTTATAACTTCAGCAATCGCCGAGACGGTCTTTCCCTGCTTTATACCAGCAATAATTTTCTTATCCATCTTGTTCCAATAATCTGCCGTTACTTTGGTATTAACACCTTTATCTCCTAAAATAACAACCATCCGCTCAAAAACTGCTAACATTATTAATATACCATTTTCTTCTTTGGTTTTATGTAGTCCGTTTTCATAAAACTCTGCCAATGCCCGGCATTGCACCTCGGATTCAATCTTCCCTATCGGTATTATCCATCGCATAAGTAATAATATCCGGCTGACAAGAAAAAATCCTACAGAAAACCCGATGAGTTCTATCAGCATAAAATAAATCACCGTAACATTAGAAATAAAATATGCCAAAAAGGCAGAGACAAACGCAATAATAATCCCCCAGATAAATTTAGCGCTGTTATAGTCGTCGCACTGGGCAATCTCGGCAACCACAAATTCGCACGAGGTCTGTTTTTCTGCCTCTTTGATTGCCGTTGTGATTTCTGTTCTTTCCTGTTCTGTTAATAATCGCATATTTACCATCTCCCGGAGGCACCGCCGCCACCGCCTCTTCCTCCGCCTCCGGAGAATCCACCGCCACCGCCTGAAAAACCTCCACCTCCTCCAAAGCCACCACCCCATCCACCTCTGCCAAAACCACCTGTAGACCACGTTCCTCCGGAACCATATCTACGTCCAGCACGACCAATTAATACTATCCCAATAAAGAAAATAATCGCTATGAGGATAAAAATCCATCCACCTATTTGTTTTAGATCGGCTGATGCAGTAGTGTTAGTATGAACAGTATGAAGGAAAGTAAATTCTCCTGTAATCTCCTTAATGATTGAATCAACAGCATCATTAATTCCTTCTGAGTATTTCCCCTCTTGGAATTTGGGCTTAATAATCTTATCCCAAACAAGAGCGCACTTCAAATCGGTTAGGACATGTTCCAAGCCATAACCAACTTCTATCCTGATCTGGCGGTCTTCTTTGGCAACAATAAGTATGACGCCATTATCCTTACCCTTTTGACCTGGTTGCCATTTATCCATCACCTTGATACCGAATGATTCTCTGGTTTCGCCTTCTAATGACTTGATAATCAGGACTACTACTTGATTAGAAGTCCGGGCATCATATTCACTAAGTTTTCTATTAAGTCGGTCAATCTCTACAGGAGTCAAAAGCCCGGCATAATCCGTGACATATCCCTTAGCCGGCGGCACTTCCAAGGCAAAGATAACCATCGCACCCAGCAGGATAACGAACAGGCTCGCGAAGTTTATCCTGTAAGGGCTCACTGCAAGGAGGGTGTTTATTATAAATACTTTCGTGTTAATTCGTGTTGATTCGTGGTTCATCTTTACTTAAACAGGTTCTTGGGCGCCTTTTCTGTTCCTTCCTCAGCCGTAAAATTGGGCTTGGTCGGGAACCCGAAGAACGAGCCCGGTATCGTGCGAACTGTTTTATTATAGGTGTTAACCATTTCTATAAATCGCATTCGTTCAACCGCAATCCGGTTTTCGGTTCCTTCTAATTGCGACTGCAGTGCCAGAAAGTTAGTATTGGCTTTCAGGTCAGGATATTTTTCCACTACCACCATCAACCTTGCCAGTGCGCCGGATAATTCACCCTGAACCTTCTGGAACTGCTGGAGTTTCTGGGGGTCGGTCAGGAGCGATTCGTCAATCTTGAAATTATTCACCTTACTACGTGCCTCGGTAACTAAAGTAAATGTTTCCCTCTCGTGTGCTGCGTATGCCTTGACCGTATCCACCAAATTAGGAATCAAATCAGACCGGCGCTGGTACTGATTGAGAACCTGCGACCAAGCCGCCTTGCAATTCTCGTCCGACTTGATAATATCATTGTAGAGCCATAGCCCGTAAAGAAATATTATCCCAATAAATAAAACCATTAAACCAACTACTATTATCAGAGCCATTTTGGTTGCAGCACTCATATTTATACTCCTTTTTTAACTATCGGTTAAGGTTGAGGTTAAGGATGTTGCTACCTCAACCTTAACCTCATTTCTGTAATATGTCAATAAATATTCATCCAAATTCTTGACATCCCTGACGGGATAATTTATCGTATGGAATTTCAAAGATAAGAGTAAGCAGATTAAGCTGATTTTGCCGATTTAGCGGATAAAATGCTCTTTAATTTCTGCTGAATCCGCTTACTATATTATACGAGTTACGCACCATCTGTCATTGCCCGCTCCGCCGAAGCGCCCGCCTCGCCGAGCGAGAGCGAGGCTGGGGAAGCGAG
>JASEHY010000012.1 GCA_030018555.1 Planctomycetota bacterium | reverse complement strand
GGAATTAACATATACCCCAACCCCGATGTCTATCGGGGCGGGGTAGCGGTCGGATTCCCGCCTGACCGGACGGGCAAGTATCCGACACTACATCCTGTGTGCGACCCTTCAGACCCTGACGGGTTCTTCAGGGCAAGAACCCGGAACTGGTAAATCGCACCGCTACCTTTTTGGACAACCTGAATTATAATTATGGAAATTTCTGTTCCTCTCAATCAAAGAATAAGAGGGCTACGGCGAAGAACCAAGGTCTGGTTCATTATTGATGGCTTGAGCCGACTAATTGTCTTGTTATTACTTTACTTAGCCCTGACCTTCTGGATAGATTACCTCATCCGAGACATACCTCTTTTATTACGATTGTCTTTTCTCGTCGGTGGCGTCTGTTTATTCTGCCTGACTCTATTCAGACGAATCGTTTTACCTCTTATCCGGCTGAGTAAAATATCGGATGATTCTCTGGTATTTCTTATTGAGAGACAATTCCCTGAACTGAAAGAGCGTTTGATAAACCTCTGGCAACTGGCAAGAGACACTCTCTACGGCGGTGTCATATCTTCAGAATTAGGTCGCGAGGTTATACCGATTACCCGGCAACATAATTTTAGTCAGGTCTTTTCCCCTTTAGCATCTCGTAAATTATTGCTCGGGGCATTGGTCTTGCTCTTTCTTTCTATCCTGTCATTTACCTTTTATCCTTCTGATATAGGCATCTGGGGCAGCCGTCTTTTAGGTAGCCAGATTCCCTGGCCCAAAAGGACACTTCTATCTGTAGAAGTTATTCCTGATTATATTATCGCAAAAGGGCAGGATGTTTCTGTTATTGTTACAGTAAAAAAGGGTCCTCGCCTGAGCGGGGTGTATCTGCGCACCAGAACACTGCTTCCGGGGGGCGAACTCATCAGCCCCTGGGAGCGAATGTTATTGACCAGAACCCAGGACCAACAGACCGTATTCAGATATGATTTTACTAAAGTCCTTGCACCTTTTAGTATAATTGTAAAAGGTGGCGATGACCAGACCGATTGGCAAGATATAAATGTTCTGGATGCGCCCGGCTTGACCAATATTTCTATCGCTTATGAGTATCCTCGTTATACTGGTCTTTCTGATAAAACAGAATCGGGTGGTAATATTAAGGCGCCGATGGGGACAAAAGTAACTATCAGCGCTACTTGTAATACCAGATTAAAAGAAGCAACCTGCGAAGCGACAGCGGAGTCCCGCCCCAGCGGGGAACTTCCCCCTCTCCGACAATCTATGTCCATTCTTGCAGTGAGCGAAGCGAACCTGAGTGTTTTTTCCACTATCTCGTCTTCTTTTACAGTGCAACAGGACGGTAAATATACCATAACCCTTCTATCAGATAATGGGCTAAAGAATACAGAACCACTACAATACCAGATAAAAGCAATTCCTGATAAGCATCCGATTATTAAGGTTATTGAGCCGACCAATGAGATTTTTCATTCTACTCCTGAAGCAACTATTCCTCTAAAAGCCCTTATCAGTGATGACTACGGTATTTCTGACGCCTGGCTTACTCTGACAAAGGCAACCGAGGGGGGGGGTAAAGAAGTGATTTCGCCGACCTTATTACCTTCCCCCGAAATCGCAAGGATTTCCAACAGGTTCGCTGGGTTTATTCTGAGGCACGAAGGGCTCACTGCAAGAGAACCGGTAGAGTTATTTCATAAACTTCTCCTCAGCGCCTATAACCTTAATGAAGGCGAGTATCTTACGTTGAATTTTTCCGCTCGGGATAATTGTGAATTACCAGCGTCTCAACTCACAACTTCTGCTGATTACACCATTATCATAATGGCTAAAGCACAGATGGAGAAGAAGATGGAAGATTCTCTTCTTGCTCTAAAGGACGAACTCAGAAAGACCTTACAGATACAAAAGAGCGCAGAAGAAGTTAGAGATATATATCCTGCCGTATCCAATCAAAGACGAGTTACCCAGAATACAAATAGTGCTTCTTCACGGCTTGAGGACATTATCAGCACTATTCAGAACAATAAGTTGTTCTCTACGAATACCGTTGACAAACTCAAGAAGGTTACTGATACACTCAGGGACATTGGTGAGCGTAAATCTCCCGAGGTTTCTCGCCTTCTGGAAGAGGCGTCTGCCGAGCAGGATTTTAAGAATAACCCTGACCAGAAACGACCCAAAGGTATCTCTGACAAACAACAGGAAATCGCCGGAGACCTCAAACAGGCAATAGAGTCTCTGGAAGAATGGGAAGATTATCAGGAGGTGGTTAACTCGGTTCGGGAATTACTCAGGCAGTCAGAGAACATCTCTGAACGGCTCAAAAGCCAGGCGTCTGCGGATAATCTCTCGGCTCAATTAGAAAAAGAGCGTATTCTGGAATATGCTAAAAACCTCCAGAATGAAAGCGAGGAACTTGAAAAGAAAATCCCCCGCGTGGCTGATAAACTCAGAGAAACACATCCCTATTATGCAGACAAACTCTTAGAAGCCCTTAAGAGGTTGAACCTGCCTTCTGGCGGACTTGACCAGAACTTTATCTCTTTAATTTCTAATATCTCATCTCTACTGACAGGTCAGGCAATAAAAGATGCTCAAAACATCAAAAGTATCTTGTCGTCGCTTCTTGATTTCCTTGAAGAAAGAATCACTCCGCAGGAAATAGCCAAGAAAATAGAAGAATTATCCAGAATGTTGGATAAGGTTAAAGAATTAAAGAATGACGAAGCCAAGATTCTTGAAGAGACCTCAAAGATAATAGACCCGAGTGAAGAGGTCTCTAAACTTGCCGAGCAACTTGATACTCTTCTTCTTGACCAGAAGGCACTCAACGAGATAACTAATCGTGTAACCAATCAGGAGAATATCAATGGCGCCACTGAAATCCTGAACAAATTAGCCCATGAACAGAATAAACTAAAAGAACAGGCACAGAAACTCTCTGAATCACTCAAAGCAACTGCTGATAACCAATCTATTCCTCTGGAAGACAAGCCATTACTGAAGGAGTCAGGTCAGAAAGTCAAGGAGTCTGCAGATAAGATGTCATCAGCAGTGAAAAACCTGCCCCTACGGGACAAGCAAACTCAAGAAGACCCCTCAACCACCACACAGGAACAAAAAGACGCACTCCAGAAACTCCGTCAGGCAAGAGAGTTACTCCAGAAACATCTTGAGCGCCAATTGACCAAAGAAGAAAAGAGGAAGTTAGAAAAATTAGCACAGAGGCAGAAGGACTTAAAGGAAGAAACTGATAAGACAGAAGAGAAGGCGGATGATAGAATTATACAAGACTCTTTACAAAGGGTATCTAACAAAATGGCTCAGGCACAGAACGACTTGTCCTCTGGCAATCCCAGAGAGGCGCAATATAATGAACAAGAAGCACTGGAAGAACTTGAGCGACTCTACGAAATGCTGGCAGACCAGAGGGACGAACTCAAGAAAGAGAAAAAGCAGAAGACCGTAGAGCAACTTTATACTATGCTTAAACAGGTCATTGAGCATCAAAGGGATATTAATAATCTGACCTCAGAGACCTTCAATCCGCAATCGGTGCCAGAGGCAGACCCGCGAGGTCCGCCTAAGGCGGACTCAGGCGGGCAGGAGAATTTCTCCCGTGAGGACATCGCACTCTTAAGAAAAATCGCCTCTGAACAGATAAAGGTATCCGATGAGTGCGTAGAAATAAAAAAGCAGATAGACCAGGAAGAATCTGTGGTCTTCTCCTGGACGCTGAATAATCTGGTTGATGATATGAAATTAGTTGCGAAATTATTGAGAACCGCTTCCTCAATACAGGATGGTGACTATATTCAGAATATCCAAAGTGATATTATGGAAAAACTCAAAGAGTTACTCAAGTCATTAGAAGACGAGAAAACCCGGCGCAAGCCACTGCAGGTATCGCAGGAACAAATGGATAAGATGAAAGAAAAACTGCTTCCCTTAATTGCGGAACTCAAGATGGGAAACAAGATGCAGGAGAACCTGATGGCAAGAACCGAATCTATTCGCAGGGAACTGGAACTTCTGGAAAAGACGGATGATAATAAAAAGGCGGTCTTAAGTAGTCTTCTTCAGCGACTGGCAAGTGAGCAGGGACATTTAGCCGAAATGGTCAAAAACCTCTCTAAACTTATTGAGAAACAATTAAAAGAAACTCGTCCTGTTTATGAATAAGACCATAATTTATTCTCTCTTTATCGCTCTAACTCTTATCTTCTCAGGGCTATATTTAATAACCGGTGAAGAAGAAGATATTGATAAAATTATTGACGAACTTGATAAAGAATTAAAACCACTGCCGGTTGAGGAAGAGATAGATGTGATGGGTATTCTTAATAGAATTATTGATAAAATGGAGACTGCCGAAGACCGTCTTTTTTCTGCCAGCAACCTCGTCAATATAGAAGAAGACACAAGCAAGACGGTCAAGACACAAAAGGAAATATTGGAAGAACTTAATAAACTCTTCCAGCATATTAACACGGCACAATCTGATGCGATGGAAGGTTTAAGAAAGATAATAGAATCAGCAATGACGGCTGAATCTAAAGAAAGCACAGGCGCTTCTCGGGGAACTAGTCCCAGAGACCAACAGCAACCGAAGCCCAAACCTAAACCTAAAGAGAAGAGAAAAGAAGGCGAGCAGGATAAAGGACAAGGACCTGCACCGCGTGCCTATGATGCTAAGGGCGACCTTCCTGACCCATATACACCGCGTCGCTCTGACGCCAGAAAATGGGGCAATCTCCCACCTAAACTACGGGACGAGATTATTCAATCCGCTCAGGAAGAATTCCTGCCAGAATATCAGGACAGACTCTCTCGTTACTTCAAAATCCTCGCAGGCGAGGAATAACTTTCTTGATAGCATAGGAATTATATTATAGTGGGTATTAACCAAAAGTTGTCATTGCGAGGTCACCGAAGGTGACCGTGGCAATCTCACATTAATGTAAGATTGCTTCGTCGCTTCGCTCCTCGCAATGACATCTTACTGTTCTATGACAACTTTTGGTTAATACCCACTATAGTGTCTTTGTGCTATCCTACGCTATTCCATCCCGATATATCGGGACGGAGTAGCGACGGATAGCCTTTGTGGTGAAAGGTGGCTTTTATGTCGGATACGGGGTCATATATTATCACCGCAGACCCAGCCCGTGGAAAAAGCGGCTTGCATATTGTATCCGCCTGTCCTGGCGTCTATGTCTATCACCTCGCCTGCGAAAAAGAGTCCTTTTACAATCTTTGATTCCATCGTCTTGGGGTTTATCTCTCTTGTATCCACTCCGCCTCTGGTCACTATCGCCTGGCTAACCGGCATCACTTCTTCAACCGTCAATCTCAAGCCGAATAATCCTTCTATTAATCTCTTACGCTCATCGGCTGTAACCTGATTAGCACCCTTATCAGCGTTTACATTACAATATTCAAGAAACCGTGCGATTATGCCCTGAGGCAGGATGTTCTTGAATATATTTCTCATCTTCTTGCCCGGACTCGCCTTGAATTCGCGCAACAATCTGGCGTCAAGCGTCTTGTAATCAAGCGCTGGCTTGAAGTTAATGGACATTGACACCTCATTCTTGAGTGCCAGCGCATCATAGACAACGGCGCTCAGGTCAAGGACAATCGGTCCTGATATCCCGAAATGGGTGAATATCATCTCTCCGAACCTTTCAGCAATCGGTTTATTACCCGTTCCGCCCGTACGGGCGTCAGGGTCCGAAGGGTCAGCAAAGAGTGTCAGTCGCACGTTCTTGAGCGCGATACCCTGCCAGTCCCTGATGAACCGTTCTTTGACGCACACTGCGGACAGGGCTGGTTTTAAGGGAATTATCCTGTGCCCTAATTTCTCAGCCAGTTTATACCCGTCGCCGGTAGAGCCGGTCTGTGGATACGAAAGACCGCCTGTGGCAATAACAATATGCCCTGACGAAAAGGATTTGCCAGAATATGTTAAGACACCGCTTACCTTGTTAGAAATGCCTGCCCCGTTAGAAGCGTCTGCCTCACCGGAATAGCATTTACCGTGCCTACCGGCAGGCAGGCTGTTTGTTGCCTTCGCTTCTAACGGAGCAAGCACCTTTTTCACCCGTTCGCCTGACAGGAATCTGATATTCTTATTATTTAATTTGGACTTCAGGACATCCAGAACATCCGAAGAGTGGTTGCTTACAGGGAATACACGTCCGCCTCTCTCGGTCTTGAGCTTCAGTCCCGCATCCTCAAAGAACGAAATCAGGTCGGCATTAAAGAACCGTGCGAATGCGTTCCTGAGAAAATTGCGTGATTCGGAGAACTCGGCTAAAAACCCCTTGACATCGCCGGAATTGGTGAGATTACAGCGGCCCTTGCCTGAGATGAGCAGTTTCTTGCCCGGTGATTTATTACGTTCAAGAAGCAGAATCTTTCTGTCCCGTTCTGCGGCGCGGATAGCAGCCATCATCCCGGCCGGACCTGCGCCTATAATAATCGCGTCAAACTGGTCCATATTTGTCCCATATCCGCAAAATGCAGAGAAGAGAACACGAATCACACGAATCAAGTTACAGGTTACAAGTTTCAGGTTTCAAGTTAAAACTTGTAACTTTTAACTTCTAACTTGTAACTCCTAATTATTCGTGTTTAGTATTTATCTGTTATCGCAATACACCGGGAGCAGAGGGCAGGGTGGGACGGGTTCTTTCCCACACTTTCAGTATAATTCCAGCACCGCTGACATTTCTGATGACCGGATTTGGTTATCTCCACTGACATCTGTATTGCCCCTGTTACAGGGCTAACTTTTTTCTCTATCACCTTAATTGATGATACTTTTAAGAGCATCGGGAGGTCTTTTTCATATGTCCTGAGGAATTCAAGGACTCCTGCTCCATCAGAGTATAGTTTTACATCCGCTTCTATAGACGAACCTATCTTATCCTCTTTGCGCAGTTTCTCTATTTCTCTGGCTACTTCTGAACGAACCTGAAGAATCTTCTGCCACCTCTCTTCAAGCCCTTGGTCAATCTTTGAGTTGTCCACCTCAGGGAAGTCCGAGAGATGAACACTGGGCTCTAATTTTGGATTTATCCCCCGGATATGCGACCAGATTTCTTCAGCGGTGAATGAGAGTATTGGTGCGATAATTCTCACCAGAGCGGTAAGAATTTCATAAAGTGCAGTCTGGGCCACCCGGCGGTCAGGAGAATCCTTGGCAAAAGTATAGAGTCGGTCTTTGAGGACATCAAAATAGAATGCGCTCATCTCCACGACACAGAATTCGTATATCTCACGAAAGACCCTGTAGAACTCAAAATTATCGTAATATAAAGTAACATCCTTAATGAGTCTGTGGAGTTTATTAAGTGCCCAGCGGTCTATCTCCCAAAGTTGGGAATATTTTACAAGGTCGGTTTTTGGGTTTCCGCCAGACCCACTGGGTTCGGCGGAGAAATCATAGAGATTGCCTAACATATAACGGAAGGTATTACGAATCTTGCGATAGGGGTCTGCTTTTTCTTCCAGGATTTCCATAGAAACAGGTATGTCATCAGTAAAGTCTATAGAGGCAATCCAGAGCCGGATGATATCCGCACCGACTTTACTAACCATTTCGTCAGATAATAATAAGTCCCCTTTTGATTTGGAGATTTTATCGCCTTCAGGGGTCTTGACAAAGCCGTGGGTTAATACTGTTTTGAATGGTGCTTCAGAGCGGGTCATTACCGAGGGCAGAAGTGATAACTGAAACCAACCACGATGCTGGTCAGTGCCTTCAAGATACAAATCAGCCGGAAACTGCAAGTCATTATTCTCAATCACTACTGCACGAAAGGATGAGCCGGATTCAAACCAGACATCAAAGATGTCTTTTTCTTTGGTGAATTCACCACCGCCACATTTGTTGCATTTGGTATCTGGTGGCATTAGTTCAGAAGTTGGTTTAGTGAACCAACTATTAGCGCCTTGTTTGCGGAAAAGTTCCTTAACGAAATCAATAACTTTGCCGTCAAGAAGTGGTTCGTGGCATCTGGTGCAGTAGAATACAGGGATAGGAACTCCCCACTGACGCTGACGAGAGATACACCAATCAGGTCTCTGCTCAAGCATAGAGGAGATTCTGCTCTGACCCCATTCGGGCACCCATCTTACCTTTTTGACCTCTTCAAGGGCTTTGAGTCGGGCAGAGTGGTTATCCACCGAGATGAACCATTGCTCGGTTGAGCGGAAAATAACCGGCTTTTTACAACGCCAGCAATGAGGATAAGAATGGACCATATCCTGCCGCAGTAACAGATGACCCGAGTCCTTGAGCATCTGGCATATTTTATCGTCAGCATCCCAGACCCTTACGCCCTCAAAGACCTGTGCTTCTGTGGTAAATCTGCCTTTGGAATCAACCGGACTCAACACAGGCAGGTTATATTTTAACCCGCTTTCATAGTCCTCTATACCGTGTCCCGGAGCAGTATGAACAACGCCGGTGCCGTCTTCCAGACGGACATAATCTGCCAGAATGACCTGACAGGTTCTCTTGATAAAAGGATGCTCATATTGTAGATTTTCCAGTTTAGCACCTTTTAGTTTGAAGAGGACTTTATAATCGTTTATCCCTAATAACTTCATTACTTTTTCCACTAAACCTTCAGCAAAAATCAGGACTTCCGGTCTTTTAGTGTCTGCATTAGTATATTCAACAAAGGCATATTCAAGGTCAGGATGCACCGCTACAGCCACATTGGCAGGTAGCGTCCAGGGAGTAGTTGTCCAGATGAAGAACGAGTGCGGAGTGCGGAGTGCGGAGTTCGGAGTTTTTAGTTTTTGGGTCATCTCAGTGGTGTCGACGATAGGGAATTTTACATAGACAGAAGGTCCTTTTTCGTCAGCGTATTCCAGTTCTGCTTCTGCCAGAGCGGTTTCACAGTGCATACACCAGTGAATTGGTTTTAGTTTGCGATAGATAAAGCCCTTTTTTACTAAGTCGGAAAAGACCTCTATAACTGCTGATTCATAGGATGGGTCAAGTGTCAGATAAGGGTTGTGCCATTCACCGAGGACACCGAGGGATTGGAATTGCCGTCGCTGGATTTCAATATAACGGCGGGCATATTTTTCACATTCTTCTCTGATTTGTGATGTGGTGGCGTCTTTTCCCGATGTCCATCGGGACATCTGATTCACCCCGTTAGAAGTCCGTTCCGACAAAGTCGGAACGGCAGTCCCCTCGGGGGACTTACTTCTAACGGGGTTCATCACACGGTGTTCAATAGGCAATCCGTGGCAATCCCATCCCGGCACAAAGGGCGCATAATAGCCCTGCATCGCCTTGAATTTAACCACGATATCCTTGAGAATCTTATTAAGAGCAGTGCCGACATGGACATCACCATTGGCATAAGGAGGACCATCGTGGAGAATATATTTAGTTTTATCTTTATTCTTTTTGATAATCTGATGATATAAATCTTCTTTTTCCCATTTCTGGCGGATAAGAGGTTCCTTTTTGACCAAATCTGCCTTCATAGAAAAGTCAGTCTTCGGTAGATTTAAGGTCTTTTGATAATCAACGGTCTGTTCGGTCATATTTTTCTATTACTCTTTTGATAATGGTAGTCAGATGAGGTTGAGCATTATCAGCAATAGTCAGGATTTCATTGATATCAACTGGTTTAAGCGACTCCGGTGTCGCCAGGTCAGTAACGACTGATAGAGCCAGAATCCGCAGTCCGGATTGCACCCCGACAATGACTTCAGGAACGGTTGACATTCCGACTATATCAGCACCGATGATACGTAACATCCGATATTCAGCTGGAGTTTCTAAATTCGGTCCTGTCATTGCCGCATAAACTGCTTCATAAGTCTTGATATTGTTTTCTCTACAGACCTCAAGCGCTAAAGCGAGAAGTTGTTTATCATAAGCCGAATACATATCAGGGAAACGTGGTCCAAACGTCTCCTCATGCGGACCAATCAGAGGATTATTACCTAATAGATTGATATGGTCTTTTACTAAAACTACCATACCAGTCGGACAATCGGCATTAACACTGCCAACCGCAGCGGAGATTATAAGCACCTGTGTGCCTAATGCCTTCATAACCCGAACCGGAAAGGTTACCTGCTGGAGTGAATATCCTTCATAATAGTGGAATCTACCTGCCATTGCCAGGACGGGCTTATTACTTATCGTGCCGAAAATCATCTCTCCTTTATGACTGACCACCGTAGAGATGGGGAACCCGGGGATTTTATTATACGGCACAACTATTTTATTCTTTATCCCTTCTGCGAATTTTCCCAGCCCCGTTCCTAAAATTATACCGACTTCGGGCTTAAACTTCTTTATTTTGGAGCGAATATACTTTACGGCTTTATCTATCTGCGGAGTCGCAATCCCCCCGATGTAAATATCGGGGGGATAAACTCCGTCCCGACCGTGTCCCGATAAGTCGGGATTATTTCGGGGTTGTCTTATAATAGACTTTTTGAGAATAGTCTTTGATTTCATAGTTAAGAATATATCTCTATTTTGGTATCATCATTTGCTTCTAATATCAATCTCGTTTTTATTACTGAGATAGGTTAAAGTATTAGTGTAGCGGTGTTTTATGAGTAAGTATATAGTCCGTGATGAGGGGAATTGACGATTGTTATATAATCGGTCTGCCTCTTTTTTGAATAGAGATGCTTCTCTTTCCCGTGCGTTCTTTAATTCTTCTAATCTCTTATTAAAATCATCTTTTGCTGGATTGTATCGTTTTAAGAATGCTGATGTTTCCTTATCTAACTTTTTAAGCCGGGCTTTCTTGAACAGTTCTCCTGCTTTAGTAGTATTACCTGCTCTTTTAACAGATAGAATACCTAATTCAACCAAATCCTTTGCGGTTAAGTCCCAGGCAGGGGCAGAGATGCAATTCACCCAATCAAGCCCAGACATTTCATATAATTTCATTGGAGATGCCTTACCCTTGAAACTAATCTCGTCATTAGTTATATGAGAGACCTCTTTATTGAGAAGAAGTATATCTTTGCCGGCAAACTCACCTTTGCTGAGTTTATCTATAAATTTGACAAGAATATTCTTTTCCATCTCCATAAAATCAACTGCGTTTGAAAATTCGTCTCTGAATTCCTGTGCTTTCAACTTAGATAATGCTTCTACTTTGGTCTTATCCCAGGTACTAAACTGTCCACCCTGAAGCATCCAGAATAAACCTGCCATATTCTCGGTGAACACCGTCTCTTCTCCTTTCAGAACCAGGGCAATATAATTAGGATTGCTTTCAACTTCTTGCAACTCTTTTTGTATAATATTTTCTATTTCTTCTATTCCATAAAAACCTTGTGCATCTCTCAGGAGTTTATGAACTTCTATCAGTTGGTTTTTACTTTTCAATTCTTCCACTTTTTTCATCAATGCCAGGAAAGACCTTTCTGCTCGTGACTTTATTTCGGCAAGGTAGTTCTTTGCGATATTGTCATAAACTGTATTTTTATGATTAGGATTTTCTATGAACTGCTTTATTAGTTGTATGCCTACACCAAACTGTTCATTTGTGATTGAGGATTCTACCTGTCCTTTCAGGTTCTGATATTTTTCCCCTGCTTGTAAGACCGATTTATACCAGTTAGATAAATTACGTTTGCTCTCATCCACTGCGTCAGTTACAGATTGGAAACGAAGATATTGACGTTTAAAATCCTCCAATTGATTAATAGAACTATTTACAAAAATCTCTGCTCTTTGTATGTCGGCACCGGCGATGACCTCTTTAGAGGTGGTATTAAATTTCTCTTTAAGATTGTTCAGTAGAGATAGCGCTTCTTTTTCCTGTTGTCGGAATGTTTCTCTTTCACGTTCCCTTTGCTCGGCGGATTCTAAGAGTTTCTTCAAGGATGCTATTTTGGTTTGTGCCTGACTCACCAATCGTGAGCGGGGGCATTCTTTTACGATGCGCTCATATGCCTGTATCGTCTCACTAATAGTATCTTTCTTCTCAGGATTTAACCGATTCTCAAGACCTTGAGCCTTACTCAGATATTCAGATGCCAATCTTTCTTCATATTCAAGACCCGTGTCAATCGGTGGTGCTCTCTGGGTGTCGCTAATAATCGCTGGTTCTTTTGTAGGTTCTGGCTTAGATGGCTGATAAAATATCAGGAAAATTATTAAAAGTGCAATAAGAAGAATAGCAAGAGGGATAACCAGACGAAGGACAAGAGATTTCCTTACTTGAGGTTCTTTCTCTTTTCCCGGCACAACCTCTGCTATCGCTTTAGCACGTTCAGGATTAAGTTCATCTTTCAATCTCTCTATGTCTTTTATCAAATTCGTAGCACTCTGGTATCTTTCCTCCACATTACGTTTCATCATTTTGTCCACAACTTCTACGACAGAGTCAGGCAATGAAGGTAATACTTCTTTCAGGGGTTTGGGGTCTTCTTTCAATTTCTTCTGGATAATCTCTTTTACTGTCGGCGCGCTATAGGGAGTCATACCGGTAAGAACGCGATAGAAACTCGCTCCGAGCGAATAAATATCAGCACGGTGGTCAACAGATTTTCCCTGTGCCTGCTCAGGTGCCAGATAATGCGGAGTTCCCATTAGTGTCCCTGATTGCTCTGCAGAGGGAGAAGACATACTCTTTGCCAGCCCGAGGTCTCCTATTTTCACTATCTCTTCTTCGCCAAGCATTAGATTATCAGGTTTAATATCGCGATGAACGATACCCTTTTTTTCTGCGAATGATAAACCCTTCGCGGCATCAAGCATTATCTTGGTTGCCAGATAGGGATTAAGTCTCTGTTTTCTCACTAACAATTCCTGAATACTTCCTCCGCTCATAAATTCCATTGAGAAATAATAGATATCATCAGGCACTCTACCAACATCATAGACCTGAACGATATTAGAATGATTTAACTGGGCTGATGCACGCGCCTCTCTGAAAAACATCTCAATAAAAGTTTTATCTTTTATCATATCTCCTGAGAGAATCTTCAATGCCACAGTCCGATTCAAAGAAATCTGCAGGGCTTTATAGACCGTCCCCATTCCGCCCCGTCCGATTCTCTGCAGGATACTGTAACCACCTACTATTTTCCCTATAATGTCCTTTTGCTGAGTCGTTTCGGCGGACTCCTCAGAAATAAAAGAGAAAAGGGTTTCCCCTGCCTGTATCATATCACCGGGTTTAAGCAATTTTTCAGATGTTCTCGCCCGGTTGACATAGATTCCGTTAAGACTTTCTAAGTCAACTACATAGTAGCCATCAGGTCTTTGTTCAACCTTGAAATGAAGTCTTGAAATCATCGGTTCGCTGAGAACGATATGAGCGGAAGTATCTCTTCCTGCAAAGACGATTTTACCCACCGTAATCTCTGCACCCTTATTAGCACCTTTTTCTACTAATAGTTTTGCCATATAAAATAGATTTTACCAAAAACAGATTGTTTTGACAAGAAATTTATAGGATTTTTTATTCCTCAATGCTGGAACGATGCCAAAAACCATCAATAAAGAAACTCAATCGTTTTGGCATATGTCTAATCGTGCTTGCTGGATAAATAATTCTCTAGAATTAACTGGGCTGAGGCAACATTTATTTGCTTCCGTTTCTCCTTACGGCTGAGATTAATATCACGCAATAATACTTCTGCTTGTTTAGAGGTCAATCGTTCATCCCATAGAATTACTGGCAGATTAAGATATTGCTTTAATTCCTCTGCAAAACCGCTTACTTCTTTAGCACTAATACCCAAAGTGTTATCCATCCTTTTAGGTAAGCCGATAACAATAGAGGAAACCTGTTCTTTATCTACGATTTCTTTTATTGCCTCTAAAAAAGAGCCATATTGTAATTTTTCTCGTTCAATCACTTTATAACCTACTGCAAGATTAGTAGTGGCAGGACTAATCGCCAGACCAATTTGCTTTTTTCCGTAATCAATTCCGAGAACGCTCATACAATCTAAACTGTAGTTAGGTATTAACCAAAAGTTGTCATAGAGTATGATGTCATTGCGAGGAGCGTAGCGACGAAGCAATCTTACCTTAATGTGAGATTGCCACGGTCGTCCCGCTGGGACGACCTCGCAATGACAACTTTTGACTAATAACCACTATATAGTCGTGAGACTGAGTTGTCCGCAGGCACCTTGAATATCGGCACCACGAGAATTCCTTAATGTGCTTTTTATTCCGTGCGATTTCAAGACACTTTGAAACGTTATCATATCTTCACGGGTAGCCGGCTCCACAATTCGTTTCGAAAGCGGGCTAATATTGAAAGGTATCAGATTGACCTTACAATTCAATCCCTTTAACAATTTTGCTAAGGAAACTGCATCTTTATCAGAGGAATTATTATCTTTTATGAGTGTATATTCAAAAGTTATCTGACGATTGGTGCGAGAGATATATTCTTTTATTGTCTTGAGTAACACTGAAAGCGGATATTTTCTGTTAATCGGCATCAAGCGAGAACGTAATTCATCTCTGGCAGAGTGTAAGGATACAGAAAGTTCTATCTGAAGGTCTAAATCAGCAAGTTTTGCTATACTTTCAGGGATTCCGCAGGTAGAAATAGTGATTCGTCTTGCTCCAATATTAAAGCCGTTCGGATTGTTAAGAAGTTTAATTATTTTTATAACATTGTTCAGATTATCAAGCGGTTCGCCCATGCCCATAAAAACTATATGAGTGATTTTATGACCTTGTTGTCTGGCGATAACGATCTGTTCTATGATTTCGCCCGAAGAAAGGTTTCGTATAAAACCCTTTTTCCCGCTGGCACAAAAGACGCAGTGAAACCTACAACCTACCTGAGAAGAGATACATATTGTGCAACGGCGCTCATACGGCATTACCACACTTTCTATGGTATCGTCCTGCTTCAGAGCAAAGAGATATTTTTCAGTATTATCAAGAGCGGATACTAATTTCTTTTTTAATTCCAGTGGCGAGAGTTCAAATTGCGATTTCAGTTTTCGTCGCAGAGACGAACTTAAATCTGTCATTGTATCAAAATCGTCCACGAACTTCTGATAGAGCCATGCGAATATTTGACTGGCGCGGTAGGGTGATTCGTTTTGCTCCTTAATCCAGAATACTAATTCCTCAAAAGATAAATCTTTAATGAAACGCATATTAATTGACTGAACTTATTTCTTATTATATCAACTGACAGATAAATTTGTAGTTAATTAGTTAATTATAATGAATTCTGTTTTAACGCAACCGATCTTTCGGACAGCCCTTCAGGGTTCTCGTCCCGTCCCTCTCCCTCTCCCTCACGGGATGGTGGCTACCAACGGGATGGTGGCTACCA
>JASEHY010000129.1 GCA_030018555.1 Planctomycetota bacterium | reverse complement strand
CATAGGGGGTAGGGAGAGGGGGGTGTAGGGACTCCCCCACCTTTTGGTCCCTTTCTGAGAAAGTATAGATTGTCTTGACCTTTAAGGTATGGTTTTATAAGATGTAGGATAAGTTGCAGAAAGTAATTTATGGATACACCTGATATTGATGGATATTATAACCCAACCAAGGTCTATGCTGACCCTGATATCCAGGAGGCGGGTCTGTGGGAATGCACCCATATGGAGACCGAACAACCTTGTGTCATTAAACTATTCCGGCCTAATAAACTTAATCAACCCGAAGTCAAGCGGGAATTTGAGATGATTGAGTGTCTGCGTTTGCTCAATCCATTCCCCAAAAATTTGGTTCAACCCTTTGAGATTATCAGAGACCCCAAACACGGTAAGTATTATACAATGGAATCTTGCACGACTAATGTCAGAAAGGTATTACACAGTTTTTATGAGGTTGGGAATTATCCTCCAACGGCAGAATGGGTAATTAAAGTTATTACTGATGTCTTGCAGGGCTTGGTGGAACTCCATAAATTTGGCTGGTTCCACCGTGATATCAAGCCGGATAATACCTTTGTCAAAGGAGGCGTGTTCAAGGTAGGCGATTATGGTCTGGTCAAGGCAATCAGGACCGGCAGTAGCGTTACCACTGCCGGCACACCGGATTATATGCCACCGGAGAGTGATAAATATCCCGGATTAATTAAAGACAAAAGTAGGCACAACTGGGCTACCTGGGATATCTATTCAACCGGCGTGATGTTCGCGGAACTACTGACCGGGGAATGCGTTAATTACAATCACGGTAAACAATCTTCTTATGATAGATTCCCGAAACAACTCTGGACCGTGATTAAAAAGGCAATCCAATATAATCCGGAAGACCGTTATCAGACCGCTGAAGAATTCCTTAAGGCGGTTAAGAGCATAAAACTATAAAGGAGGAACGTTATGAGTTCATCAATAGAAATACTCCAAAATCAACAGGTGATGGAAGAATTCATCAGGCGATTATGCCATTTTTCAACACCACTTAAAGGACGTGATGCTACTTTAGAAATTCATTCATTTCTTGTCTTACAGGCACTGGCTAATCTGCCGGAAGGGAATTATTCAGTGGAACAGGTTAAAAATGGCATTGAACAGGTATTCAAGTTACAGTTTGAGCCGGATGAGATTGAGCCGGCACTGGAGCATCTGGTCGGTCAGCGTCGGGTAGAACGCAATGAGTATGACCAATATACCCTATCAGCCCAGACCCGTGCCGAAACAGATTCAGAGGTTGAGCAGACCAATAAATTAGAAAGGCAAATCTTTGATGATTGGAAAATCAGCATCAAGGATAAATACCCTCCTTTGACTGATAACGACTTGAATTTATTGGAACTTGACTTACACCAATACCTGGTGCAAATTTGCAAGAGACACGGAGCAGAATGTTCTGTCCTGCTTTGTCAATCAAAGGAAATGGACGAGTTTATTTATCAATTAGGTGATACCTTTGAGAGCATTCTCCCTCCTCGTTCAGCGACCATCAAAACCATCCGTCAGATAGAATTTCCCTTATTTATCAGCCAACTTACTCCTGAACGGAGAAAATATTTATCCGGATTGCTTAATGCCTGTTATTTATCCTGTATGCTCTCTCTGGACAAAAATTGCTCCGCTCTGGCAGAGATGCATTTGCAAAACATTATTCTTTATTTAGACACAAATCTCATCTTTGACCTATTTGGTCTTTCAGGAGAAAGACGAGAACAATCAGCAAAGCTGGCAATTGAACTTGCCAGAAAATTCAACTGTGATTTAGTGGTCTCATCAAGGACAATTCAGGAATGGAACACCGCAATAGAAATAGCCGAGCAGAAGTTAGAAGGACCGGTTATCAGGTTGGAATTAGCCGAAATTGGTAAGAGATATGTTTCTGACGATGATGTCATCCTTAATTACTGGTTGAGATACGGAGAAACACGTATCTCGGTGCAGGATTATTTAGCGCCAGCAAAACACTTAGATGACCTCAGGAAACAATGGAAAATCAGGAAAGAAAGCAAAATATGGAATGACTTCAAGGACTCTCCTGGACTCACAGAAGAAATAGAGCAATTAAATAAGGTTTTGCCTGACCTGAAATCACCGGCGGTTGCCGAACACGATGCTTTTCATCGCCTCTTGATTCTCCGTCGCAGGGAAGAAAAGCCAATTAATAAGTTTCTGGACGCCCGCGTCTGGTTTTTAAGCCGCGATAGTTCACTGCTTCGCTACCATCGGGAGGTGCGAAAGGATAAAAATGAAATACCTTTCTGTATTATGGCTCACCAATGGATACAGTTAATACGTCCCTACTTGCCGCGAAGCCCGGATTATGATACGGCATTTGTAGTGTTACTCAGTTCACCATATTTACATTCGTTCTCACAAGTAAATGCCGAAACGGTCCGGAGCATCCTTGCCCGAAATTCTCTGTATAAACAATACCCGCCTTCGCTGGCAACCAAGATGCTGATGAATACTGACCTGACCGAGAAATTAAGGCACATACCTGATGAGCAGAAACGAGATGAACTGATAGACAATGACCTGGCCCGGATTGCCGCTGAGATGGAGATTGAACTAAAAAAGGTTACGGATGAAAATGAAAAGGCAAAGATTCGTGCGGCTCATATAGAAAAACAAAGACAGGCATTAGCCGATTCATTACAGGAAAGCCAGAAACAATGCACTACGATACAGGAAAAATGGGATGATGAAAAGCAACAGCGGGAAAGATTAGAGAGGATAATAAAATACGGTAAGATTATCGGCATTTCCCTGATTATTATTATCCTGCTTCTGATTCTACGGCTATTTAAGGTAATATAGATAGACGGGGTACATAGGGGCTATCTATACACGGGGTAGGGGCTAAGATGGTAAGAGGATAGAGTATATCAGGCGAATTTACTTATGATATGAAAGTCGTTTCGTATGATTTTTATTGGATTTATATTTTTTAGAATATGCCGGTCTCTCTCGGATTAGTAATAGCTGGGAATTTTTAGCGAAAGACACCCCAGCATAATTTTTTTGTTTGGCTAATTCTTTTTTTGCTTCAAGGGTATTTAGAGGATTCCGTTCAGCAGATAGAGGGGAAGTATGCTGGATGATTTTTGTAGAAATATTGACTTGCGATTGGTTGAATGTAAATTTTTCTTCTAGCCACTCAATTTCTGGATCGTTTCGTGTAAAACGTTTGTCATCCTGAGCGTCTTTTACCATTTGCTTAATGTGAGTAATGACTTCCTGTTTGGTTGCATTTGGAACCCAGAATGGATAAGGAAGTCGCTCAAAATCTTTGCTCTGGATATTTTTTGTGTGATTGATTACTTCTTTTAGGATACGGTTGCAGAGTTGCGTAAGTGTCCAGCCCAGGATAAAATACATCTCATCATGTGGCATACCACGGCGCAGAAACGCACACGGAGAACCGCTATCCAAAATATAACCTTCAGGTAAATACCGTATATTTATATTCTGAGCAATCAGTTGCCAAGTTAATCCTTCACGTTTGAAATATGGCTGTCCACCAACACCATTTAAATACCAGTTACCATTCTTCTTGAAAGTTAGAACAGCATCTCCGTTATTTTCCCAATAGACAACATGGGTGGGGTGAGCGTAGATTATTCTGTTTGAGCCTTTATTATAGTAGCAATAGTCACGATGTGGAATCTTAATTTCTAAAGGTGTTTGGCGTCTAATAATTTTCACATTACGCCTCGTTACGCCGGCGGCTTCCTGCGATTGTATTTCTTCAAATCTTCTTGCTGATAACTTACCCAGCCGTGCACGTGAGACTTCTTTTTTAAGAGTAATGGGGTCGTCAAAGAATTGAAACTCATAGGGCTCGATTATTTTGCCGTTAATAATCTCACGAACGAAATACTCGTTTTTACCAACGGTCATACCACTTGAAGCAATCATGTAATCGCCAAGAAATGGTCCGTTAAAATACTTGGCAAGGTCATCGGTTACTCTCCATGAGAAATTGCCTGTCATCTCTATTTTGTCTCTGGAAATCCGTTTGCCATTGACCAAAATTGAATCAGTATAGCCGCTTTTTACAAAGTTGAGAACCACCATGGGATAAGTTGTTTCATCTGAAAAATGCTCTAAATCAGTGATTTTAACTTCGCCCTGGCACATAAGAAATCTCCGCAGGCCTCGCATAGTTTTAATCGTCAAAAAAGTATCGGAACAAATAAAAACAAGTTTCCCGCCTTTTGTTAACATATCTATGCTTTTAACAATGAAAAAAGAATATGTTTCTTTCTTGATTTTTTCCCCATTTCTGAAGCCATATCTATAATCTAATTCATCTTGAATGGCCGCATCAATTGTCCCTCCAAATGGAGGATTACCAATTATATAGGTAAAAGGAATTGTTAATTGATTGAAATCTTTTTGATTATCACGGTTTTTGCCTAATAAAAAATCACAGCGGAAGAAATCCGCACAAATAAAATTATGTTGTGGTGGTAAATACCCCCATTTATTCTTGATATTATTCAGACATTGGATGAAAAGTTTTTTATCTAACTCCACACCATAAATATTATTCTTTAATATCTGGTCTAAACGCTTTTGGATTGTCCCACTATAAAGATTTAAGAATTTCTCAATTAAAGGTATGATGAAAGAACCTTTCCCCATGCTCGGCTCCAGAACCTTATCATCTTTAGTAAACCGCAGGTCTTCTACAATCTTTTGAGCAATGTTTGTAGGGGTAAGAAATTGACCTAGTTGACGT
>JASEHY010000128.1 GCA_030018555.1 Planctomycetota bacterium | reverse complement strand
CAAAACTGACTAATGAGATTGCTTCGCTATCGCTCGCAATGACATTTTTGTGACTTTATCAACAGTCTCAACTTATACTGCAAGAAGATTATGCTAACCAGAATATTATTGCCTGTTATCTGTCTGCTTTGCCTCTCTCCTGCAGTCTTTGCCGATATAGAAAAAGAGTTGCTGGAACGACTGCAATCATCATACCTGCCTGATAATAATATCAACCTTGCCGAAAGTGCTCTTATATTGTCAAAAACCATCTACCCAAAAATAGAGATGAAAAGTTATCTGGAGATGGTGGATACTATTGCGGATGAGGTGAGGGAACGACTGAAATCAGGGACGACTCATAATCCCACGGAGATAATTGAGGAGATAAACAGGTCTTTTAACAAGAGGAAAATCAAGGCAGAGTCAATCCTGAGTAAAACGCCTTCGCTTTTGTCAGAATCAGAGCGTGACAAATTCTTGTTCTCTAAGGTACTGGATACGATGAGCGGTAACTGTTTAGGGTTGACTACACTTTACTGGTCTATTGCGGAGCGTCTGGATTTGCCTCTTTGTGCGGTAATCATTCCACAGCATGTCTTTCTGAGATACTATGAAGGCAAAGAATATCGCAATATTGAGCCGACTGCCTGCGGCGCCGAAATAGAAGACAAGGAATATATCAAACAGACCAGAAAGTTAGTCGGCGATAAGATACCGATATACAGCACACCGGATAGAATCAACTTTTATGTTCTCTCCAAGAAGAAGTTTATCGGGCTGATATTATATAACCGCGGGGCTGATTATGCTAACAGGAATAATCCCGCTAAGGCGATGAATGATTTCAATATGGCGTTGAGGTTATACGAAGATTTTTATGAGGGATACAAAGCCCGTGCCGGGCTTTATCTCAAGGACGGTAAATATCAGGAAACAATCCGTGATTTGAAAGAGGCGGATACCTTTGAGCCGGATTGTCCCGCAACCTGGTTTAATTTAGGCAGTGCTTATTTTGGTCTGAAGGAGTTCAGTGAGGCGTTACAATATTTTGAGAGAACGATTAGACTGGTTCCGCAGTATCTTGAGGCGTACCATCAACGTGGCTTATGTTATGCCCAGCAGAATCAGACTAATCTGGCAATAGAAGACCTTTCTTTCGTGATTAAATCTTCGCCTTCGGCGAGGGTGTATTATGACCGTGGGGCAATCTATCTTAATATGAAAAAATATAACGACGCCATTGTTGACTTTACCAACGCCATCTCGCTGGACGAGAAGTTCAGCGACGCTTTTAATAATCGTGCTATTGCCAATGCCAGTCAGGAACGTTTTTCAGAGGCAGTAAAAGATTTTGAGAAGGCAATCCAACTCAAACCTGATAATCCATCGTATCACAAGAATCTGGGGATTGCTTTTTACAGAATGAAAGAATATCCTCGGGCTCTAAAGGCACTCCAGAAATATCTTTCGCTTAACCCTGATGATGAGGAAGCAATTAGTTTAGTAAAGCAATTGTCCCCGGCAGGTGGAAAGTAGATTATGAAGACCGCGGTTATTATTCCAGCACGTTACGGCTCAACAAGACTCCCTGGCAAGGTATTGCTCAAGAAAAACGGCAAATACATAATGCAACATACCTATGAGCAGGTATTGAAATGTAAATTGGTAGATAGGATAATTATTGCAACCGATGATAAACGGATATTAAAAGCAGGAATGTCTTTTGGGGCAGAGGTAATAATAACCTCAAGAGAGCATACCTGCGGGACGGAACGGATTGCAGAAATCGCCCGTCATCTGCCTCATCGCTATATCATTAATGTCCAGGCAGATGAGCCAAGAATAGACCCTGTCGCGATTGAAAGAGTTATCAAAACTTTGCATAATAACCCAGATGTTGACATTGCCACCCTCTCTTCGCCTTTAAGCAAGAAAGATATCCCAGACCCGAACAAGGTAAAAGTCATACTTGACCGTAATAAATATGCAACCGGATTCTACCGCCTTATTAAGGGCATTAAAAAGACAGATAGGCTTTACAGGCATATCGGCATATATGGCTACAAAAAGGATGCTCTGATGAGATTGGTCAAACTTCCTCAGACAGAATCAGAAAAGAATCTGAGACTTGAGCAAATCAGGGCATTAGAAAACGGGTTTAGAATAAAAGTGGTACTTATTAAAAAGGCATTTCACGGCATAGACACGGCAGATGATTATCGCGACTTCTTACAGTATAGAAAAGTATAAATTAGCCCCCTCACCTTTCCCTCTCCCCTACTCTACGAACCCTGACGTCCCGACGTAACGTCGGGAAAGATAAATATTCTCATGGAACTCTTCTACCACCTCGACATCACTATAACAGATTAAATGCTTGGCAATAATCAGACCATTGATTAACCGACTATCTTTGGCTGGCCTACCTAACCCGCATTATTCATAAATCTTCAGAAATGGCTGAAAACTCTCTTTCACAAAAGTAAACCTCTTAGAATAAGAAGTTAGGCGATAGATTTGATGATGATTTTGACTTGTTTTTGCGTGTAGAAAAACAGTCCTTCCGTCTTTACTGAAAATTATTATTCGTTGCCTTTAAATCTAACTCTTCTTCAGGCTGATGAGAATCTTATCCGTCTTACCACTAAATTGAATAATTCCTTAAATGGATAAGCACTTGATAAATGAATCCATATCCGCCGACATCTGGTCACAATCTGAGCGCCTATTTTTAATAACTTTAATCTAATCGTCCCCATCTGGGCTCGTTCTAACTCCGTCCCCTGCAAATGTTCCTCTCGGAGTAAATGTGAACCTACATTCAACCAGTAAGTGCAACACTTAACCTATTATTATATATTTCTTTAAGACCGTCAAGGAAAACTTCTATCGGTTTTTTATAGTCTAAACATTTCCGAGGACGACAGTTAATCTTAAATTCTAACCGGTTAATTTCCTCATTGCTTACTTTACTAAAATCTGTTCCTTTAGGTAAGTGTCGTCTTACCAATCCAACCGTATTCTCAACTGTACCTTTTTCCCAACTGTGATAGGGGTTACAAAAATAAGATTTTGTTCCTAACGCATCATTGATTACCTCATGTTCAGTATTTTCGCTTCCATTGTCATAAGTTATCGTTTGCCTCGCCTTATCAGGATATATCTCTAAAGCATTATTAATCGCAGATTTGGTTTCTTCGGATGTCTTACAACTAATTTTGGTAAGCCTGGTTAAGCGAGTCATTCTTTCCACCAAAATATTAATCGCACATTTGCTTTTCCGTGAAACAATGGAATCAGCCTCCCAATCACCTAATCTGATTCGTTGCTCCACAACTACCGGACGCTCAGAAATCCTTATTATATTGGGGATATGAGCCTTTTTATGTTTCCGGCTATAGCCTCTCTTTTGCCGCTTTTTATATGCCCGAACCAAATATCCAATCAGGTCTCTCCGCTCAGAGTAGAGGTATTGATAGATTGCCTCATGGCTTATGGAAAGGGTTGGTTTATCTATTTTAATTCTACCAGCAATTATTTCCGGAGACCACCCTGTTTTTAGCCATGTCTCAATATACTCTCTAACCTCTTGATTCTTCACCCTCATCCTTTGATGTGATTCCACCCAACGCGCTTTAGCCCTTTGTTGCGCCTTATGACCAAGATAATATCCTTTATTCTTAGCCGGTGTATTCAGTCTGAGTTCCCGTGATATAGTTGATTTGTGCTTTCCAATAATTTTTCCTATTTGGCTAAGATTTTTCCCTTGTGCTTTGTACACTGCAATCATATCTCGGTCATCTGCGATTAAGTGTCTATATTTCCTCATCATAACGCCCCAAGCCTCCTTTCTACCTTATTTTACTATAGGCTATAGAGCGTTGCACTTAATTATTGAACTCGTGTCTTGATATTATAATATATTATGCTATAATTATAACAATAAATGGAGGTGGCTTATGGGAATCGCAAGAAAAATAGAACGAAATATCATCTTTCCGAGAAGCATTTTTGAGACAGCCGAGACCAAAGAAGACCTTGAGGATTGGCTTCTTTCCCAGAATCCTGACTTTATTAAACGTATGCGTCAGGCGCGGCAGGATGACTTGGACGGAAAAGGCATAAGTTGGACAAAGTTAAAAAGGCGTTTATGTACCAAGTAATTTTTCTCCCGCAATCAGAGAAATCTTTCAAGGCACTTGCGCCAAATATCCGCAAACGGATTGCTGAAAAGATAGAGTGGCTCAGCACAAATGCTGATACAGTTATTCATCATCAGTTAAGTGGTTTGCCGGATGACTTAAAAGGATTATGCCGATTAAGAGTCGGCGATTATCGGGTTATTTACTGGATATATCATTCTGCCAAGACCATTAAGATATACGAGATAGAACATCGTTCTAAAGATTATAGGTCGGTTAGATAAAATGATAGAGAATAATTTTATGGCAAATTCCCAGTATTTACGCGGGTTTGCTGGCAAGTCAGGAGGGGATTGTTGAAGGGGTGTCGGGGAGGTGTTGGAAAGACCTATTTGCTCTAACTATAGTAAAATAAAGAAGTTAGAACGAAAATCCGCCACCCGAAGCGATTTTCGGGGGAAGATACCCCCTAAAAACATCGTGTCATATTCATAATGTCATATGTATAACGATGACGGCCTTTCTTGGACAGAGGAACTCTATTCTGAAGAGAAAAGCATATCACCAAATGTCTCAATAGCCGATTTTGCCAACCCACTCTCTACCTCCAGAGAATGGGATGGAGAGTCAGTTAATTATTACTATAGGGCGAGATATTACAATCCGTATGTAGGAAGATTTACAG
>JASEHY010000127.1 GCA_030018555.1 Planctomycetota bacterium | reverse complement strand
AGAGAAGAAGCAGAACCATCCCCCCCCTCCTCTAAAATATCCGTTACCAATAAAGAGTATCAGGAAGGCAGGTCTTCACTTCTGATAGAAAAGGTGTTATCACCTACTTTACCGGCGAATAAAAGTCCTGCTCCCCCCCAATTCTATACTGATGTTACTAATAATTCTTTAATTCGTCCCACAGGGTCAAGGATAAAAACCGGCACGGTTCCTGAAAAGACAGTATATAGTTTCGGTGGCTGGGTAAAATCAGACCCTTTCAAGAAATCGCTCTCCGGCTATAAAATCAGTTGGTTTGATAAAGAACATCAACCTGTCAGAGAAGATTTTACAGATTTAGTGTCAGGTGCGCAGGAGTGGAAGCCACTTTTTAGCACGGTCGGTCCTCCGTCAGAGGCGGTGTATGGTAAGTTCTCGTGTGTAGTTCTTGGCACTTCAGCGGTAGTGTATTTTGATAATGTATCAGTATCTCTGTCCACTTCTGACTCACTTACAGCGTTTCCAAGGGCAGATAAACTGTCCGTTAATAATGACTCTTTTACAATTACTGCGCTCCCTTCAGGTATCTGGAGATTAGAGGATTACCAGGGAGGGCTCGGCGGGATACAACTTGACGGTGAACTCTCTTTCAGGCAATCCAATATAGAATCAAAGCAGAGTTTTTATAGTAAATCTAAAATCACAAAGTATGTTGAGGGTGATAATTTTGAACTCGCAACAGCGATGTTAAATCCTCTTTTACCCCCCCCACCCCTCCAGTTTGTTAATATCAATATTGGTGTTACGATAAGTCCTACTCCGTCAATAAATTATCATTTTCCGTCTGACCTTTATGGTTTTTTGCGGAACAAAGATTTCTCGCTGATTAGCACATTGTCCATAGAGAATATAAGATGCTTAAAACTGATAAGTTCATCAGGTATTCAGGAAAGGTCTATCTATGATGATATAAATGAAAAGATGATTAACGGAATCAATTTATATCTGCCCCATAATATTATTTCTATAAACTATTCTCAACCAATAGATTTTATAGTTCGGCGAGAAGGCGATATTTTAAGTTTTATCCAGACCTTCCAGAGCACAATCCAACCCAGCGGGACGGGTAGTATGCCTTCTGAGATAGTGTTTGGATTGCAATTCGGTCTCAAATCCATCACTCAAAATCAGGCAGATTGGGAGAGGATGCTCAACAAGGCAAAGGATTTTGAAGGGCGCCGTAACCTCGGTGAAGCAATAGAATTATACCGCTCCCTTTTACTTGATGTGTCTCAAGCATCATCAGATATTGTTTCGTCGGTCAAGGACAGATTAGAGATTCTGGAAAGTAAAGCCGGCGAGTTGTTAGAAAACAATTCCTCTATGCTTTTTACCGCTCGCCTGCTTAAAGATTATGGACTATACAACGAAACACTAAAAATGGCTGAAGAGATTAGTCGGGTCTATAAAAATACCGACTACAGCGATAAGGCGAAGACCATCATCCTGCAGATAAAGACAGAAGTTCAACAGATGAAGAAATTTGAGGATGACAAGAACGCCGAAAAAATACTTTCCATTGCCAATGGTTATCTCAAAGAGAAACAGAATAATCTGGCTCTCTTTCTCTATCAGATAATAGTCCAGAGATACCCTGGAACAGAATTATCTAAAGAAGCAAAAGAGAATATTCAGAAGATTGAAAGTAAATAAAGAAGACAAGGTAGGCACTGAGATGCGTCTTGGGTCTTCCCGACGAATTCTGTCGGGACGACGCCCGACGCACAACGTATAACAATTATGTGGACAGGTATTGATATTGGTCATTCTTATATAAAGGTAGTTCAGATAGAACCATCATTTAGAGGATTCAGGTTGGTCGGTATTGCCCGATTAAGGAATGAACTGCCTCCAGAGAAAGAAGGTTCAACCAGTTCAACTCTTAGAAGTTTTGCGCGTTCGCAAGTAACACGGCTTTTCACACAAGGTGGTCTCGTCCCGAGCCGATGTGTTATCGGCATTTCAGGAAAAAACATAAACTTACGAGTCATCCAGATGCCACCCATCAAGTCTCCGATACGGTTCAAAAAGATGATGGAATACGAGTTGTTGCAGATGGGGGGCAAAAGTGGAGAAAAACTCTATTCTGATTATTGCCATCTTATTCTTCCAGATAAAAGTTATCCTGAAATTCCTATACTGGTCGGGATGGCAAAGAGTGATTTTGTTGATGAAGAAATAGCCCGACTGAGAAGAACCTATCTTTCCGTTCAAGAAGTCTGCCCCAATGCTATCGCTCTTTCATATGCTTTAAGAGAAAACGAGGCAGTCAAGCCCGATGAAGTATTTCTCCTTGTTGATATCGGTGCGGTAAATACCGAAATGGTTATTCATCGTGGTGAGCATTTAATCTTTGCCAGAAATATTGCCGGCGGAGGTCGGAACTTGACCGAGACTATCCAGAACAGATTGGAGGTATCAGCACAGGAAGCCGAGCAATTAAAAATAAGTTCTTGCTCAATGCTTCCACGAGAGACAGAAATAAGCGGCGAGGATAAAACAATTCAGGAAGCACTGCGCAGTGGTGTAGGACAAATACAATCTGCCATTGAGTCCGCTATATCTTTTGCCCAGGCACAACTGAAAATAGACGGATTGTCAGCGAATAAAATCTTTATCTCAGGTGGAACTGCGAATTTGAAAGGGCTTGCCGGATATCTCGGCGAGACCCTTAATAGACCTGTTGAAGTATTTAACCCCTTTAAAAATATAACGCGGGCTGTCTCCTCAAATACTCGCCTGAAAGAGGAACGACAGGGTATAACAGAATCGGATTGCGATTTTACCATCGCTTTAGGGCTATCACTCTCCGGCGCCGCTTATGATAGAAGCAGACACGTCTCATTCCTGCCCCTGCATCTCAAGAAAAAAAGGGCTTTCTATCAATCCACCATACCTCTGGTCATAGCCGGTATCATAATATTTATCGGCATGCTACTCTGGGCGATAAACACCTATTCGGCTTATGATAACCAGACCTATGCAATAGATAAATTGAAGAAGGAAGCAGAAAATTTTAATGCTGTAACCAAAAAGTTAGAGACCTTAAAAGGTCGCAGACAAGTAATAGAAAGTAATTATGATAAACTTAATAATATACCCCGAACAACTGATTTGTTGGATGTAGTAATAAAACTTATTTCCCAGTATATGCCGTCAGAAGCGTGGGTTAAAGAGATACATCTTGCTAATATTCCTGTAAAAAGTGACCCCAAGTCTAAGGGCATTGAAGGAGAACCAACTAAAGAGATTATCCTCACCGGCTATCTTGAAGATTATAATCCATACAATCTGGAAAACATGGAGACCTTTGTGGACAATCTGAACCAGCCCAATCCGGATGTATATGGCGGGATAGTGCTTGAAGCGTCTCTAAAACGGCTGGAAACACCCAAAATCGTTATCCCCAGAGGAAAAAGGGAATTTGAGATAATTATCAAAACACGAAAATAATTATGTATTGGATAATTGAACATAAGAAATTTGTTACATTCGTTGTATTGGCAGCAATTCTTATTCTTATTGAATATCTTTTCTTTATCGCCGGAACACTGGGAGAAACAAATATCCTGCGTGAGGAACAGCAGAAACTACAATCGGAAATAGAAAGGAAGGTGCGAAAAGGACAGTTTTTATCTGACAGGAGTATCTTGAATGCAGAAGAAGAATTAAAATTTCTGCAGAATAGATACAACCTCTTGAGGAATAAAATACACTTTAAGCCCTCTTCCGCTTATCAGATACCTGCGATTAAAAGGCCGGGTGATTTGATTGTAAATTTTCAGTCTTTATTAAAAGACACTATAAAACGGATGGAGAAGATGGCTGCGCAAAGAGGTGTTTCTGTCCCCGCTAAACTTGATTTGCCCTTAACCAATGTCCCGGAGGAAACTATTCGTTTATATTATGAAAAACTGGACATCATTGAACAGGCGGTCACACTGGCAATGGAAAGCAGGTGCGAGAAAATTATTGGCTGGGGCGTAACTGATAGTGATTTTAAGGAGTTCAAGGATATTAAAGAACCTGTCTTCAAAACCATTCTCGCAACCAGAAATCTTGTATTTATCAGATTTCAGGGCTCATTTGATTCTATAGGGCGATTTATCAAATCCCTACAGAATAACGAACGCTTTATCTCGGTTGAAAGAGCAACCCTTATTAACACCAATCCGGATAGTGATAGTATCCAAGCCACCTTTATAGTGGCGGTGGTAAAATTAGCCGATTGACAATAGATTACAGCGAAGCGTCGGATTACAGACTACTGGTCTGTCAAGTCTTAATTCGGGTGTTTCACGAACTGTAGCGGTGCGATTTACCCAGCACACTCCACGAACCCTGACCCTTCAGGGTCGTAGGGTGGTTAGGTGATTTTTCTTGACATTTTAGGAAAGATATACGATAATTTTACCCTTATGAGAAACACAACAACCTATTATATTGGCACGATTACAATAATCCTTGCTTACCTGGTCAGTTATTTAGGTGTCTGGCTCCATTTAAGGGAAAATTATTCTCATCCTGATTGTGCGGGATGTCAGAAGACGGCTCAGGAAACTCACCAGCCGGGTTTAACTGAAAACTGTCCCAATCCAGACGACTGCCATAACCCAACTCATAAACACCATAATCACCCTTTGCACCAGACACATAATTGCCCTGTCTGTAATTGGTTCTGGACCCGGACAGCAATTAGTGATTCATCTCAGGTCAGTAATACTTTCTACCAGACAAGCGAATATTTCCCGGGCATCACTGAATCCATTCC
>JASEHY010000126.1 GCA_030018555.1 Planctomycetota bacterium | reverse complement strand
TAAGGGACTGCGAGCATAACGGTCATTATTCACGCTAACGCGTGAATAATTCGGGCTACGGGACAAGTCAAATGAATATTGAAAACATAAAAAGACATTCTATAAAGAGTAAAGGAATATCCCGACACCCGTGGCGCCATTTGTCGGGATAAGATACTGTAACGATCTTCGGCTACTTCGTATCCAAAGTTCTAACAGTATCTAAAAGGAGGTAATATGGGAGTAAAGAAGATAAGTATAGAAGAACTTGTTCCTTATCTCAAAAAGCCGTGGATACCTCTGGTCATTGGCAGGGTTGAAAATTATGAGATAAAATTGGCGGAGTTCAAGGGGAAATATCGCTGGCACAGACATACTCAATATGATGAGTGTATGCTCGTATATAAAGGGACTATTAATATTGAGTTAGAAAATAACAAGAAAGTAAAGGTAAAGAAAGGTGAGACGGCTGTGATTGAGAAGGGAACGCTACACCGTTCCAGTTCAAAGGGTAAAGCGTTGGTGATTGTGTTTGAATCTGGTGCAATAACCTCTGATTTCGTTGACGAGGGATAACAACCCCCTCGCCCCCCGTACGGGGGGAATTTTTCATACGGCTAAATAATTACGGCTGGGTAAAACAAGCAGGAGGCGGTAGTATGGATGATAAAATAAAGATATTAAGGCAGAAGAAAGCCGAGTCCTTGCTCGGTGGCGGTAAGGATAAGCAGGACAAACAGCATCAGGCGGGTAAATTAACCGCCAGAGAGCGGATTGAACTTCTTCTGGATAAAGGCAGTTTCCAGGAACTGGATGCTTTTGTTACCCATCAGTGTACGCACTTCGGTATGGAGGACAAAAGAATCCTTGGTGATGGGGTAGTAACCGGGTATGGTGCTGTAGAAGGCAGATTGGTTTATATTTTTTCTCAGGATTTTACGGTCTTTGGCGGGTCGCTCGGAGAGGCATTTGCCAATAAGATTTGTAAAGTTATGGATTTGGCAATGAAAGTGGGCGCCCCGATTATCGGTATCAATGACTCAGGAGGAGCAAGAATCCAGGAGGGTGTTGTTTCTTTAGGCGGATATGCAGAAATATTCTTCCGTAATGTGATGGCTTCAGGGGTGATTCCGCAGATTTCAATTATTATGGGACCGTGCGCAGGCGGTGCCGTCTATTCTCCAGCCCTGACCGACTTTATTGTTATGGTCAATAATACCAGCCATATGTTCATTACAGGTCCAGAGGTAATTAAGTCGGTAACCAATGAAGAGATAACATTTGAGCAGTTAGGCGGCGCCAAGACACATAATACCCGTTCAGGTGTGGCGCATTTTGCAGGAAAGGATGAAAAGGATAGTATCAATATCCTTAAAAGATTGTTGCAGTTTATACCATCCAATAATATGGAATCGCCGACGTATATTAAACCCAAGGATAAGGTTGACCGTATGGAAATGGAACTGCTAAAGGTCATCCCGCCTAATTCCAATAAGCCCTATGATATTCTTGATGTGATTCGTTATGTAGTTGATGGGGGGGGGGATGGCGATTTTCTTGAGGTTCACAAAGAGTGGGCAAAGAATATTGTGGTAGGGTTTGCCAGATTAAATGGACATAGTGTCGGTGTAGTCGGCAATCAGCCGGCGCATCTGGCGGGCTGTCTTGATATAAACGCCTCAATCAAGGGCGCACGATTTGTTCGTTTCTGCGATGCCTTTAATATACCTCTGGTAACTTTTGTTGATGTTCCCGGATTTTTACCGGGCAGCGCTCAGGAATATGGCGGTATCATCCGCAACGGTGCCAAACTGCTTTATGCATACTGTGAAGCAACTGTCCCTAAACTTACGGTGATTACACGAAAAGCATACGGCGGTGCTTATGATGTTATGTGCAGTAAACATATCAGGGCAGATATGAATTTTGCCTGGCCCTCGGCGGAAATAGCGGTGATGGGACCAGATGGTGCTGTAAATATTGTCTTCCGAAAAGAGATTGCTGAAGCAAAAGACTCCAAAGAGACTCGTGCGAGACTTGTTGCGGAATACGAGGAGAAATTTGAGAACCCTTATATTGCGGCTGAACGGGGCTATATTGATGAGGTGATTGAACCACAGGAAACCAGACCAAAACTTATAGTTGCCTTGGAGAGTCTTTTGAATAAGAAAGAGACCAGACCACATAAAAAACACGGGAATATTCCTTTATAGGTTCTACATAGAGTCTATCAATGATTAAGATAACCGAAACTGTATTGAGAGATGGTCACCAATCGTTGATTGCTACGAGGATGGCTACCAGCGATATGTTACCTGTTCTGGAGAAGATGGATAAGGTTGGCTTTTTCTCGCTGGAGATGTGGGGTGGTGCAACTTTTGATGTCTGTCTGCGTTATTTAAGAGAAGATCCATGGGAACGGCTCAAAGAGATTCGCAAGCGGGTGAAAAACACCAAACTCCAGATGCTTCTGCGGGGGCAAAATCTGGTTGGCTATCGCCATTATTCGGATGATGTTGTGGTGAAATTTATCCAGAAGGCAAGAGACAACGGCATAGATGTTTTTCGTATCTTTGACGCACTTAATGATATCAGAAATCTGGAACTTTCTATAAAGACTGCCAAACAATCGGGCGCAATCGTAGAAGGAGCCATTTCTTATACCGTAAGCCCGATACATACCATTGAGAAATATATTAAATTCGCCTTTGAATTACAGGATGCGGGCGCAGATATTATTTGTATTAAAGATATGAGCGGTATTATTACTCCGCTTGCGGCTTATGACCTGATTAAAGCGCTTAAGAAAGAGGTTAAATTACCGGTTCATCTTCATACTCATTCTACCAGTGGTATGGCGCCTATTGTATATCTTACCGCCTGTGAAGCAGACGTTGATTATTTGGATACTGCTATATCACCTTTTGGGGGCGGGACTTCACAACCACCTACCGAGAGTATAGTAGGAGCATTTAAAGGAACACCTTTTGATACAGGTCTTGATTTGGATTTACTTGTTGAAATAGCCGATTACTTCCAGGGAGTAAAAGAGAAATATAGAGCATTGTTAGACCCGATTGCTGAACGTATAGATACAAAGATATTGGTTCATCAGACGCCCGGAGGAATGATTTCTAATCTGGTATCTCAACTGAAGGAACAGAAAGCCCTTGATAAATATGAATCTGCTCTTAAAGAGACAGCCCGTGTGAGAAAAGAACTGGGTTATCCTCCGCTGGTAACGCCAATCAGCCAGATAGTTGGAACACAAGCAGTCTTTAATGTAATCCTGGAAAGTCGCTACGAGGTCATTTCTAAAGAGGTGAAGGACTATATAAAGGGCTTATACGGGCGACCGCCAGGACCGATTGATGAAGAACTCAAGAAAAGAGCTATCGGTGACGAAGAACCTCTTACCACAAGACCTGCTGATTCTATCCCACCAGAATGGGATGTCTCTGTCTTGGCAGTGAAGAAATTAAGGGAGACTTTTACTGACGAAGATGTGCTTTCTTATGCAATATTTCCCCTCGTTACTAAAGAATTTTGGAAAGATATTCCTGCTCACCACGATAAATTAGCACCTGTAGAGAAATAGGAGGTTAAGATGATGTATAATAAGATTAGTCTGCAGAGATATCTTGAGATGATAGGGGCACCTACAGCAACCCCCGGCGGTGGCAGCGTTTCGGCTTATGCGGCTGCGATGGCATCCGCTCTCGGCAGTATGACCAGCCAAATCGCTCTGAAGAAAGTGTTGCCTAAATCCAGTAGTTGTCGCCTTATTAAACACGCTCAAAATATTTTTTCCAACAACTATAAACTTCTTCTGAAACTTGCCGAAAATGACAGTCTGGCATATGATAAAGTTGCTAAAAGTTATAAATTGCCACATCATATTTTGAAACGGCGTCAGACAATCAATAAAGCCCTCAAAGAAGCGGCAAAACCTCCTTATGAGGTAATGCGTTCATCCCTTGAGAATCTTACCCAGATAAATAAAATACGCAGACTTTTACCTCTTCAACTACTCAGCGACATAAATGTAGCCATTTTGCTTACCAAATCGGCTTATCAGGGTGCCCGTTTGAATGTGATTGTTAATGTGGAAGCACTGACTGACAAAGAGATTTCTCGTAAGATAGAAAAGAATATAGAAAAGTTAGAAGACGAATTCGCCAAAATTACTATCTGGCTTGATGACTGGATGTAGGAGCAAAGAACGTAGGGCGTATAGTGTAGGAACTATAACCTCTACGCTCTATGTTCTACGCTATTATGTGGCAAATAGAAAAGACCACCAAACGCTGTAAGAATTGTAATACTTTCATAGAAGTTAATACTGACTATTTTTCTGCCCTCTTTTCTTGTCTCGTCCCTGACCCCGATACATCGGGGAAAGCTCCCGCCTTTGGCGAGGCTCGCCCCGAAGGGCGGCGGGGTAGGGGCGCAGGGAATAGCCCGCCTCAGCCGGAGGCTGATCCGCCTTTGGCGGAGGCTACAGAAAACACTTCCCAAACAAAAAAAGACAGGTTGGTTCGTTATGATTTTTGTTCCGATTGCTGGGAAAGAAGGACTGCTTCAGGAGAAGAGTTGCCTTTTTCCTTCTGGCAGACAAAAATAGAACCGCCGGCTGACCCTCCCAAAACACCCAAACAGGTTCTTCTTGGTTTCTTTGATAACCTCTTTAACACATTACCAACAGAAGACGGCATTACTAAATCAATCCAGGAAGAGACATCAGATAAAACATTCCCGCTAAGGCGGGATGGGACACGTTCGCTACGCTCAGTGCAAGAAGGAATGGTATTGTCTGACCCCTTATTCGCAGAAAG
>JASEHY010000125.1 GCA_030018555.1 Planctomycetota bacterium | reverse complement strand
GGATAAGAGCCAGTAATCCCGATAAATCGGGAGTCTAACTGGCTCTAACCCTTACCCTTACAGGACCCCTAATCGGGTCAGGATAAGAGCCAGTAACGACCCCGATATTCATCGGGGTCTAACTGGCTCTAACAGATAGATAGTATCTAATTTTATTTTCTGGCATGCCCGAGCAATATCTTCTTTCTTCACGGAAAGGAATCTGTCTTTGAGTGTCTTAAAACTGCCAGCGCGATTATTGATACTCAGTTCCAAGTCATAGTCAATGAATGACGAGCCGTTATCCTCTATTGATTTCAGGCGATTGAGTATCCCCGCCAAGGTATTGTTGAGTTCTTCATCGCTTATCTCTCCTGCACAGATATTAGACACCTGTTTCTTAATGATATGCAGTGTTTTCTCAAACCTGTCAGGGTTGATGCCCGCTTGTATAAACATCAGTCCTTTGGTTTTGTCTAATCCGGAGTTAACATAATAAGCAAGTCCTTCTTTTTCCCGCACATAACGAAAGAGTTTAGAATGCGGAAACCCGCCGAGAATACCACTTGCCATCATCAAGGCAAAGATGTCAGCATCCTGCCATGTGGTGCAGGTTCGGTAGCCCATAACCAGTTTTGCCTGGTCTATTTCATCGGTTTCTTTTACCAGACGCTCCTTGCTAATCTGTTTGTCAACAATAGTAGGTGGAATTTCCGGCATCTGCTCCTTTTTTATCCCCTGCAAGGTCGTTCTAAATACATCAGAGACCATTCGTGCCATCCGCTCCTGTCCGGATTGTCCACAGATAAAAATGTCTATCGGTGCTCTGATAACATTCTCATAATAAACCTTTAGTACTTTATCAGCGGTAAGTGCTTCAACCTTGTCCGCTTCGCCGTATTCATGGTGTCTGAAAGGTTCGTCCTGACACATCGTCTGGATACATCGCTCCTCAGCATAGCCGATTTTGTCATCGTATAAACCTTTAATCAGGTCTTTGAGTTTCTGCTGTTCCTGAGAGAAATAGTCCTGTCTGAAAGAACCTTTCTGAATGAGCGGATTAAAGATAACTTCTTTAAGGAAATTAAGGGCATATCTGGTATTGTCTTTATTGGACGGTAGAAAGCGTCTGCTGATGAATTCAAAATAGAATTCAATGATATGCCTTTCGCCTATCTTTGATATATCAGCGCCGAAGATAGCACCATAGAGCGAATCCAGGAATCTGCTCATCTTTTTCATTGTAGGATATTTACGAGAGCCCCTGCCTAAAACCCTTACCAGAAGGGCATTAGCGGTAGCATTTTCATCAAGCGGTAAATGGATAAAAACCTTGATGGTGGTGGTCTTGAATGCTGATGTCTGGAAGATATGCAGGGTCAGATGTGGATGCCTACTGGGTCCGCCTCCAGAGGATAATTGTAAGATTTTCTTTACTGCTATCATCGCTGGAAATATTTTTCTAATTCAGAAAGAGCTATTTTACGCACCGCAGGACGACCATGGGGACAGGTCGTCCACTCTTTCTTATTAAAATCACTTTCATCTAAACCGGATAATAACGAATCTATCTCTTTCTGGCTCAACGAATCACCTGCTTTTATAGCAGATTTACAGGCAATGAGTTTAAGAATCTTATCCATAGGTTTAATATCTACTCTGTTGCCACCTACCCTGCCTGCACTAAAGGACTCATCAGGATGAGAATCTATGAATTCTGTAATAAACTCCTTGAGATTAACATTATTTAATATCTGCGGGACTGTCTGGATAGCAATAGAGTTCTCGGAAAACCTCTCAATTTCTATACCTACATCTTTGAGATAGCCGAGCGTCTCTTCCAGTTCCCGTCCCGCCCATGCGGGAGCGGGATGTTTGGGTATTTCTATCACTGTTGGAATGAGTAATCGCTGTGGTATAAGAAAAGAAGTTCCGGTAGGATTAGTAAACGATTCGTAGAGAAGTCGTTCGTGTAAAGCATGCTGGTCTATTATCAGGATACCATCAGAGACCTCCTGAATAATATAAGTACTATGAATCTGAAAGGCAGCCCCCCCCCCTGTTCTCTGGCGAACCTTCTCGCCTCGCTCCATCTTCCCGCCCAGAAGGGCGAGGCTCGCCTGAGGCGGCGGAGCGGGGGTCTGCCCTTCGTCCTGCCCTTCAGGGTTCTCGTCCAGAGACCCTGGGTCGTGGGAAGGATATTGCACTGTCCTTTTAATCTGTGTAATCTGTGGCTCTTCTTTTCCCCACGCCCCTTCACCTTCCCCCCTCTTTTCATCCCGGTGGGAGGTCAGATGAGTGGTAAAAGGTGTTTCTGTGGTCATGTCTTGCTGGGACGATGGGCGACCCATCCCTACGGGCTCCTGTAAGGACAGGTCACCCGGTGGGCGACTTGCAAAAAAGTCAACCAGCGCCTGCATTATTCTTTTATCCCCGGAGGTAGTGCTTTCGACGTCACTACGGACTGGCGAGGCACCGCTTCCTCTCCCTCCCTCCCCAGCCTCGCTCTCGCTCGGCGAGGCGGGCGCCCCCGCAAAGGAGGAAACAAGACGATTCCGGATAAGCGAAATAACCTCATCGTGGAGCTTCCATCCGTTCTTAAACCGCACCTCTATTTTAGTCGGATGCACATTAACATCAAATTCATCCGCAGGTATCTCCAGAAAAAGTAATACAAAAGGATATCTACCACTTGGAATAAGATTGTAGTATGCCTGATATATTGCTCGTGAGATTATTCTATCCCTGATAAATCTGCGGTTGAGATAGAAGAACTGATATTTGGAAGTTGGTCTGGTATAAGTCGGCGTGGAAAAATATGCTCTAATTGAAAGTCGTTCTGTCTTCGTCTCATTATAGACCAATTCTTTAGAAACATCATCACCATAAAAATAGACTAATCGTTGGATGATGTCAGCCCTGGCTGTCGTCTCGTCAGGACTCTGGCAGATAGACTTAGGCAGATTTATCAGGATTTGTCCCGCCTTAACCGGAACAGTACCAGCCGTTTTGTCCGCTGAGGGATGGAGTGAAGTCCTGGATAGACTAATCAGACTCCATCCGACCTCAGGGTAGGCAATCGCATATCGGCTGATAACATCACTGATATGAGAGAGTTCTACGCTGTCGCTTTTAAGAAATTTGCGTCGGGCTGGGGTCTGATAAAATAGATTGGCAATCTCAACCATCGTGCCGTTCACACCAGCAACCGGTTGTGGTTTGTCTGTTCGCTCCTGACCATGACCACTCCTGATTTCCCATCCCTCACTATGTTCAGGGTGTTTAGAAACAAGTCTGACTTGTGCCACAGAAGCAATACTTGCCATCGCCTCTCCGCGAAATCCAAAGGTGTTGATATTATACAAATCCTGCTCGGTGGTTATCTTACTCGTGGAATGGCTCTTAAAGAGGAGAGGCAGGTCTTCAGGTGTAATTCCGCAACCGTTATCCACTACCTTGATTAGTTTCTTCCCGCCTTCCCTGACAGTTATTTGTATCTCGTCAGCGCCGGCATCAAGGGCATTCTCTATTAATTCCTTTACGCACGAGGCAGGTCTTTCTATTATCTCCCCGGCTGCTATTTTATTCACCAGCCAGCCCGGCAAGACATTGATACGATTACCTGACAAAATACTCATATTATACTAAATATAAAAACCCTATTAGCCGATATATATTATAGATAGTTAATTATTTTATAGAAAAAACTTGATTTTACTCAAATAATAACTATATTAAAATTGTCTCGGGAGAGAGGTATATCCCGACTTGTCCCGTAAGGGATATCGGGAGTGGCGAATAGAACAGAAAAGAAAGGGGGTGAGATAAGATGAGAAGCCCGAGATATTTAGAAAGGGGGTTCACTCTCGTAGAACTCCTTGTGGTCATTGCCATCATAGCAGTATTGGCTACCATAATTTTGCCCGGTATGGGCAAGATAAGGCGTGACGCTAAAATAATGAAGTGCGCAAATAACCTGAAAGGGCTATACGCCGGACTCATAATGTATGAAAGTGAGTTCAGGGGTTATCCCCGTGGCGACGACGGTAAAGGTAAACAACTCTGGGAGACCCTCAGAACCCTGCCAAGCGAAGAAAACGCGATATTAAGGAAAAAGGATGATATCTTCATTTGTCCGGTATCAGGAAAAGATAGCCCTGCAAAGGGAACCTGCCACTACCGTGGACCTGTGAACGAAGTAAGCGATGCATGGGAAGATGCTGACCCCCTTGGTGCTGATGATGAAACCAACCATGATTCAGGAAGAACCAAGAACAAGATAAATATCCTTTATTGGGGCGGCACTATTAACACGGCGTTGTTCGGTTCACAGGAGTTTGATGAGGCATCTGAGGCTTTACAGGAATAATTTTTCGCCACAGACAAGAAATACAATCTCTCCCGAGACTTTTGATTAGACCGGATTATTCATAAACTTTCACCTCTCCTCACTGTCATTCCCGTCCCGAACGCTTTCGGGAGGAATCCAGAAACTACGAGGGAGTATGGATTCCTGCTTCCGTCCCTGTTCGTCCCTGTTTGCAGGGATCCTGACGAGGACAGGGATCCTGGCGAGGACAGGAATGACGCTACTGATAATGAGTAAACCCACAATTTCAATGTTGACGACGCAGTAGAGTATATCTTGATGCATTACCAGAAAACTATTACAAAAGAAGTTTCGTTTGAAGGGAGAGGTCTTTTCAGTGGGGAGGATGTTCGGCTAACTTTCGCTCCCGCAGAGATAGACCAGGGTATAAACTTTTCGGTGCCGGAGGCAGACCCGCGGAGGCGGGTCAGACCCGCCTCAGGCGGGCTGGTATCCAGTGGACCAGCCGAAGAAGAAAATATCATCAGGATTCCTGTTTCCGTTAAGACCGTCTCTTTACGCTATCGCCGTAATGCCATAGAATATAAAGGAATTACTATTGAAACC
>JASEHY010000124.1 GCA_030018555.1 Planctomycetota bacterium | reverse complement strand
AAGTAAAACAAGCGTTTACTGGCTGTGAATGTGTCCCACGAGAAGGCGCCACATCGGGGCGGGGTGTTATTCGTTTAATTCGTGCAATTCGTGTTACTTTTCTTGACTTATCTCTTGCAGAAAAGATAATATAAGCAGAATGAATAAGATATTTTCTGTAGAAATACCGGCGGACCTGGAGACCCCTGTTTCAGCATATCTGAAACTCCGCCCTCTCGGTGCCTGCTTTCTTTTAGAGAGCGCCGAAAACCAGGAAACCATCGGAAGGTTCTCTTTCATCGGGGTTAATCCTATCCAGAAATTAACTTTAGAAGGCAGGTCGGACTGGATATCTATCCTACGTAAAACCCTCAAGTCCTCTCCAAAGAACCTTCCGCCTCTGATGAGCGGATGGATTGGCTATATCAGTTACGAGGTGGCAAATAGTTTTGAGGAGATACCGGTGCCGAAATCCTGTTCTTTAGAATTGCCCGATATTTATTTGATTAGACCTGAGACCTTACTTGTCTTTGACCACTTCAAGCGGAAAATACGGCTTTTTACTACGACCTCTTACCGGACAGAGAAGATAATCAAGACCCTCTCTTTATCATTGCCTGCCGAATTTATGGGAAGGAAAAGCAAGAAGAATAGTATATTACCAAAGCCAATGTCCAACTTTTCATCTTCCGCATTCCAGAAAATAGTCCATCAGGCGAAGGAATATATTAAAGCCGGTGATATTTTTCAGGTGGTCCTGTCCCACGCATTCAGTGGTGAGACCTCGGCAGACCCCTTTCAGGTCTATCGGGCAATGCGGATGCTGAATCCATCGCCCTATATGTTCTTCCTTTCTATTGATGATTTCTGCCTTGCCGGTTCATCACCGGAGATGCTTACTAAACTTGAGGATGGTAATGTGTTGTTGCGTCCGATTGCCGGAACAAGACCACGTGGCAGGACACCGGAGGAGGATGCTAAATTAGAATCAGAATTACTGGCAAGCCCTAAGGAAAATGCCGAGCACTCTATGTTAGTTGATTTAGGCAGGAATGACCTCGGCAGGGTCTGTCAATTTGGCAGTGTTATTCTTTCAGCACACAAAGTAGTAGAACGTTATTCTCATGTGATGCATCTGGTCTCCACTATTAAAGGTAAACTTAAAGATGGTAATGATATGTTTGACCTGTTCAGGGCTACCTTTCCAGCAGGCACTGTTACGGGCGCACCTAAAATAAGGGCGATGGAGATTATTACGGAACTGGAAAGAACTAAAAGAGGTCCCTATGCCGGTGCGATGGGCTATTTCGGTGGGAACGGCAATATGGATATGTGTCTTACCATCCGAACCATCATCTTTAAAGGAAATAAATATCTCATCCAGGGCGGTGCAGGGATTGTATATGATTCTTCTCCACCGGAAGAGTATCAGGAGACACTCAACAAGATGTCCGTCCTGAGGAAGGCAGTAGAGATTGCAGAAAACTTGACCCGTTAGAGATTTACTATGTTTTACACTTATATAATAAGGAGTAAAAAGGAAGGGAAATGGTATACTGGCTATACCAGTGATTTACGGAAACGTTTCAAGGAACATAATGATAATAAAATGATTTTAACTAAAGGAAGGGGTCCTTTTGAACTTATTTATTATGAGGCATGTCTGAATAAATATGATGCATTGATTCGTGAGAAATATTTAAAAACAGGTATGGGTAAACGCTATATTAAAAACCGCTTGAAGCGTTTCCTATCTCTAACGGGGGAGGCGACTTGATTATGATATTGCTTATAGATAATTATGATTCATTCACCTACAATTTAGTTCAGGCGTTTGGAGAGATACTGCTGGAGAAGAAAGGCGATAAAAATCATCCTAAAGAGATAAAAATATTTCGTAATAATAAGATAACCCTGAGTAAAGCCAGACAGATGAAACCTTCTCATCTGGTTATCTCTCCCGGGCCGAAGCGACCCGAAGATGCGGGAATCTCCAATGCCCTGCTGAAATATTTCTGCGGTAAAATTCCCATATTAGGGGTCTGTCTGGGTCATCAGTGTCTGGCACATATCTTCGGCGGTAAGGTCATCAGGGCAAAATACCCTGTTCACGGCAAGACATCAAAGGTTTATCACGATAACAAAACAATTTATCAGCAGTTGGGCAATCCTTTTATCGCCGCGCGTTATCACTCATTGATTGTGGATGAGAGGACTCTGCCGAAGTGCTTTGAGGTCAGCGCCTATACCGCGGATGGGGAAATTATGGGTATCAGGATGAAGGATGAATTAGTGGAAGGGGTACAATTCCATCCGGAGTCGTATCTGACCGCGGAAGGGAAACAACTATTAAAGAATTTTCTTGAGATATAGAAAATTATAAACACGAATCACACGAATAAAGCGAATTACACGAATTAACGGATTTCTTAATATTATTATTCGTGGGATTCGTCCTATTCGGTGGCTACCCACCGCCCGTAGGGGCGGTCTTATTCGCGTTTAATTTCTTGAGTTAAGGATATGATAAAAGAGTTTCTTGTTATTGTCGCAAGCGGACAGGGCTTATCCCGTTCACAGGCGCGAGAGGCGATGTTGTGGATAATCTCAGGTGAGGTTGAGCCAGCCCAGACCGCCGGATTCCTGATGGCTCTCAAGACCAAAGGCGAAAGTATAGACGAAATGACCGGCTTTATAGACGCTATGCGTGAGAAGATGGTGCCTATTAGAGCATCACGGCAACTTGACCTGATTGACCTCTGCGGCACCGGCGGAGATAGGAAAAACACCTTCAATATATCCACCACGGCATCATTGCTGGTCTCGGCATCTGGAGTGTCTGTTGCCAAACACGGTAATCGCAGTGTTTCAAGTAAGTGTGGCAGTGCTGATATTCTGGAGAAATTAGACGTTAATATCAATCTTTCGCCGTCTCATGCTGAAAGATGCCTTGAAGAGATTGGGTTCACCTTCCTCTTCGCTCCCAATTTCCATCCGGCGATGAAGAATGTCGCACCTGTGCGTAAGGCATTGGGAATTCCAACCGTTTTCAATATACTCGGTCCTTTGTGCAATCCTGCCTCGGTCAAAAGGCAGTTAATCGGCGTATATGATGATTCTAAACGTCGCCTTATTGCCGAGACACTGAAAGTATTAGGACATCTCAACGCCCTTATTGTTCACAGCAGGGACGGATTAGATGAAATCTCTCCTGCACAGCCGACCGATTGTATAGAACTAAATAATAATACTCTCAGTGAGATGACCATAGACCCAGAATCATTGGGAATTAAGAGTCCCAGAGGGATAGATGACCTTTCTACAAAAGATATAGATGAGAATGTTCGGATGATATATTCTGTATTAAAAGGCGAGAAGGGAAGTGCCAGAGATGCGGTTTTACTCAATGCCGCTGCCGGTTTATATCTGGCAGGTAAGGCGAGTTCTCTCAAAGAGGGATTGGTTATTGCAGGCGAGACAATTGATAGCGGCAAAGCCCTGAATAAACTGCAAGAATTTATTGCTCTCTCCAACCGATTATGAGCCACAGATTAAACTTTCTCCATAGTGTAATTAAATACAAGAGAAAGATAATTGCCGAGGATAAAAAGCGAGGGCCACTTTCTTATCTTGAGAGAAGGATATCCCGGCTTCAGACCCAGCCCTTGGGATTGGCGTCTTATATTTTAGGTGGTAGCGGTATTATTGCCGAGATAAAAAGACGCTCGCCGATGAAGAAATTTCCCGCGGTTCGTGATGTGGTGCTTTTAGCGAGGGATTACGAGAAAAATGGTGCCTCTGCAATATCAGTCCTGACCGATGAGAAATTCTTCGGCGGGTCGCTTATAGACCTTCAACGAATTAAGGATAAAGTCAATATTCCCGTCCTGCGTAAGGATTTTATTATTGACCGGTATCAGGTTTATCAAGCCCGTGCCTATGGTGCTGACGCAATATTGTTAATATGTTCTATTCTAACTCAAGATACCCTTAGAATGTTAATAGAAACCGCCCGGTCTTTAAGAATGGATGCGCTGGTAGAGATTCATAATGAATCAGAACTCCATCCTGCGATTGATTCTGGGGCGAGTATTATCGGGATAAATAACCGCAATCTTTCCACCCTTTCGGTGCCAGAGGCATCCCGATGGACATCGGGGAGACCCGCCTCAGGCGGGGAGGTTGAGATGGAGGTTTCTCGTCGCTTACTGCCGAAGATACCAACTCATTTCATAAAGATAGTAGAAAGCGGGATTAAAGACCGCAACGAGATAAAAAACCTACGAAGGTTAGGGGCAGATGGGTTCTTAATAGGGGATGCCATCCTTTCCGCCCCCCAGCCGATGCGAAAGTTGAGAGAAATTGTAGCCACAGATTACACAGATTAATCGGTGTAATTGTACGGACGAATTTCTTTATCCCACAGAAACCCGATGAATTGCCACAAAGACACCAAGACACAAAGAAAGACGGGAATAAAATTCTTCTTAGTGTTTTTGCCAGTGGCAGAAGTTATCCCCCGAAACCCTTACGGGTCGGGGCGGGACTCTCTGAGTGACGAATATGGACTAAATTAAACCATTGATTGCACAGATTAAATAATGATAAAATCCGTGAAATCTGTGTAATCTGTGGCTTCATTTGGCTAATATATTGCTATGGCTAAAATAATCAAGGTTAAAATATGCGGCATAACCAATTATCCTGATGCGAGAGATGCGATTGATTGTGGAGCGGACGCCCTGGGCTTTGTCTTTGCTAAAAGCCCAAGACAGATGCAACCACTCGCTGTCAAAAACATCGTCAAAAAATTACCTCTGCTGATAGTGAAAGTAGGTGTTTTCGTCAATGCACCTATTGACGAGGTTAGTACTCTTCTGGACTACTGTGAACTTAACCTGGTACAATTACACGGCGAAGAAAGCAGAAGTTATGTCTGGGCTCTTTATCCCTATGC
>JASEHY010000123.1 GCA_030018555.1 Planctomycetota bacterium | reverse complement strand
AGCAATCTCACGCAATCTGTAACCGTTTTGAACATCGTATGAATAATGCGGGTTAGGACTTGTTGCAATCGCAGCGCAGTGGCTTATCGGGTCTGATAAGGCGGCTAAACTTACCAGGGCAGAGGATGTCGTGGTATTCGGTGCGCCGACAAACTGCATTCAGCCGGGCTATAGAAACGCATTCCTGGCTGCCTTCACACAGAAGGTAATCCAGGCGGCTATGCAGATTAAGGGTTCAAACTTTGAGACGGCAAGAATATCAGAGCAGAACGACTTGATAAACGGCACGATTAACGGATTCCGTAACCCGGCTTATGCTGGGTTCGCTACCGGCAGTCCCGACTCTTTTGCGGACTTCAAAAAGATTGGTGAACTCTGGTATCTGCACATCAAACTATCGTCAGTGTAGTAGAAACCCGTTTAGCTTCCCCGTGGCGCCGTTGGCGCCATGGGGGGCTAATCCGTGTTTATCTATGGTTACATTTTTCTTGCCTCTATGAGACATTTATTCTACAAATAATAGTTAATGTATCAGATATATAACATTGCATCTCTTACCTATCAGGAAGCAACTCGTCAGTTGTTATTTTATATTGTGGTTGCGGTTTCAGCGGTGCTGATACTAATCTCGCCTCTGTTCTGTCTGTTCGGTTTTGGCGAAGAAATCTCTATGATGCGCGAGGTGGGACTTGCCACTATCACCTTTGCCGGGATGCTCATCGCTATCCTGACCGCTTCCGTAGTTATTACTAATGAAATAGAAAACCTCACCGCAATAATGATTCTTGCCAAACCCGTCAAAAGAAGCCATTTTATCATCGGTAAATTCATCGGTATTGTTTTTACAGTGTTTGTGGCTTTTGTCTTTCTCTCTCTTGTCCTTATTATCACCTACTGGTGGAAAGAGGGGTTACCTCTTATTAAGAATAATATCAAAGAAGGTAAATATCTTAATAACGGTTGGCTTATCGTTGTGGACACCTATAGATTTTTCAGGACAGACATCTGGCTATTGGCAAAGGGAATCTATGGGGGGTTTTTGCAGGTTGCTATCCTGACCTCATTTGCGGTGATATTTTCCACTTATCTGTCGTTGGCTCTGTCAGGTGTGGGCTGCTTTGTAATACTGATTCTGGGGAATATCTCGGATTATCTGTATCAGCCCTTAGGTCAAGGTAGTTCAGTAATACTGAATATATTAGGGAAGGGGTTTTCTATCTTTCTGCCACATTTTAGTTTTCTTAACACCTCTTCGCTGGTGACTACCAAATCCGCTCTTTCCGTAAATTATCTTTTTGTAGCAACTATTTATAGTATTATCTATATTGCTTTTATATTATATATTACAATACTTATATTCTCCAGGAGAGAGATTAAATGAGGGGTCGGGGAGTATATCCTTTAATTTTACTGGTTAATATGCCGATGATGACTAATAACATCTAACAAATGAAATTTAACACCCGACCCCTCATACCTGCAAAAGCAGGTATCCATCTCTTTTTGTCTGGATTCCTGCTGCAGTTTACCCCTGCGAAAGCAGGGGCAGGAATGACAGGGAGCGCGTAACTCGTGTCATAAATTTATGCGTTATGTAATTTTTGGTGACATTCATGGTAATTTAGAGGCGCTGGAAGCGGTGATGGAGAAGATGGCTAATGAGAAGCCCGACAAATATATCTGTATCGGAGACATAGTTGGCTACTGCGCCAATCCTAATGAATGCATTGATAGAGTGCTTTCCTTGAATCCGGTAATAGTCGCCGGCAATCACGATTATGCAGCAATCGGGATTCTTAATGTTGATTTCTTTAATCCCTATGCATTCAAAGCCATAGAATGGACTAAAGAACAATTAACCGCAGAACATAAGGAATTGCTCGGTAACCTGAAACTAGTGCAGCAGGTTGATAATTTTACTGTGGTTCATTCCTCGCCGTATAATCCGGAGATGTTTGAGTATATGGAGAACAACTATGATGTACTTCTGGCGATAAATGCGATGGATACACATTTAGGATTTGTCGGGCATTCGCATATTCCGATGTCGTTTACAAGCAACAAGGGACATCTATCTTTTTCTACCGAGCCATATGCTCAGGTAAAAGGTAATAGTAAGGTTATTGTCAATATAGGCAGTGTGGGTCAGCCGCGTGACGAAAACCCTGAAGCCGCTTATGCAGTTTATAATAAGAGTGAAGGGGTGGTCTGGGTTAAACGGGTAGAATATGATATCCAGAAATGCGCGGATAAGATACTCAAAGCCAATCTGCCCGATATTCTCGCCGAGAGAATTAAACATGGACGATAGTATTGATTTAGCCACCACGGTCGGTCATTTCAGGTTCAAAAATCCTATCATTCTCGCCTCAGGCACCTACGGATACGGCAGGCATCCTGAGAAGATTCCAATTACTCCCCTGATAAATAAACTTGGCGGATTTATCACCAAAACCATAACACTCAAGGAAAGAAAGGGTAATCCACCGCCGCGTATTGTGGAAACTGCCGCCGGTATTATAAACTCGGTCGGGCTGGAAAACCCAGGTATAGAACGATTCTGTAGAGATTATCTGGATGAAATCGCCAGAATAAAAACCGTGAGAATTATCAGTATCGGTGGAAGCACAGCGGACGAAATTACCCAGACAATCAGAACTCTGCAGAGATATAAATATAAAATATTTGACGGTATAGAAATCAATATCTCCTGCCCTAATGTAGAAAAAGGCGGGGCGTGCATTGCCCAGAATCCGGATGAGGTAAAAAAGACAGTTAAGAGGGTTCTGAAAATATCACGACTTCCAATTATTGTCAAACTTTCTCCTAATGTAACTGATATTACTGCCATAGCCCGTTCTGCCCTTTCGGCAGGAGCAGAGGTATTATCACTAATCAACACCGTCTCTGCGATGTCCATAGACTGGCGTGGTCGTAAATCAATGCTGGGCGGATTTAGCGGTGGTCTTTCAGGACCCGCGATTAAGCCGATTGCACTGAAGATGGTTCATCAGGTTGCCTCTAAAACAAAAGCAGAGGTTATCGGCATCGGCGGTATTATGAATGCTGAGGATGTGCTGGATTTCCTCTGTGCCGGTGCAAAGGCAGTCCAGATAGGCACTCTTAACCTTACTGACCCTTTTGCGGTCTTTGAGATACAGGAGCAATTGAAAAATATCCTCTCAAAGGAAAGAATAAAATCGGTAAGGGAATTTGTTTTAAGGTATCAATTATCCACTTCCGTAGTATCTTGCAGTGTAGGAAAGTATAAACCACAGATACACACAGATGACACAGATTTTAATGGCCCCTGATTAAATCAGGGGTATCATCGGTGTAATCTGTGAAATCTGTGGTTTCGTTCTGTAGTTACGAAGTTTTCTTGAGTTCAGGTAGCGGGAGTGATTTTGCCATCACGGATAAAGACCTCGCCTGTTTTCTCTATTGATTCCATATCGGCATCTGCCTCGTCAGTTTTATCAGGTCTTCCTGCCATTTTACCGCAATAGGAGCATCGCACATAAGGACTCGCTAAAATCTCGCCTTTCTTGACGATAAACTCATTGGGAACACTTGCGCCACAATGAAGACAGAATCCTATCATACAATATTTCCCCTCTTTATCTATTTGGTTCTAACTATTCACCTTGTCATTCCCGCGAAAGCGGGAATCTATAACTCTGGATTCCTGCCTACGCAGGAATGACAGGGATGGTGAATAGTTACTTTGGTTCTAACGAGTTCTGCTCAATCTAATTACCAGTATCTGTAAAGCCATATCTTCCGAGAGTCTGCCGGTTTTAATGGCTAAATCAGTTGCTAATAATCTCTGATACCGTTGAGTTAATAAGAGCCGATTATGGTTATATTTATCGTGATTGGCAAAGAACCATCTCATGTGTCCAATAATTTTGTTTACCGGTTCACCTTTCTTCTGTAATTGTTTGCAGATACGGATTGCCTTATCGGGCCGCTTTTTTATAATTGCCTCCTCTAATTCTCTTATATCATAATCTCTTTCTAATTCAACAAAATTATAGATGGAATTTTCTGGGATTTCTGGAGAGTCCTTATGAAGCAACACGAGTTTTTGTATTATGGCATCAATCTTTGAGGGGTCGTTACCTGTTTTTTCTGCCAACAAATTAGCGCCTCGCGTAGAGATTTTCTTGCGATGAATACCAAACTGGTTTTTAATCCATTCGGGGATTTCGTCATCAGAAGGAGCGCGACATTCAATAAGCCACGCTTTTTTGCTGACTGCCCTGCCTAATTCCGGCGAGTATTTTTCCCATTTGGCAGTGAATATTACTAACCTGATAAGGGATGCTTTTTTAGAGATAAAGTCAAGCAAAGATTTATTCATCTCTTTGATAAAATCTGTTTTATCGGCTATATCTAAGACGACCAGACGGGGCTTGTTGAAAAAAGGAACAGCATAGACTTCATTCCAGAATGCAGAATCAATAAAATTGGTGACATCAAACCTTCTTACTTCTAAACAATCTGTGTCCGCCAGAGGCGTCCCGCAAGGCGGGACCTTTGGCGGAAAGGTCTCTGCAGGGTCGCCTCTGGCGACAAGCATTGCTCTCGCAATTTGTTCTATTCCTTTTTCTTGAAAATTAGAAAGGGCAGAGTCGCCTATAAAAATATAGAGTGCTGGTAAATTAGACGGCTGACTTTCTTTTCCGCCAGAGACGGACTCCCGAAAGCTTTCGGGACAGGGTTGCTTCTTGTCCCTCTCCCTCACGGGATGGTGGCTACCAACGGGATGGTGGCTACCAAGGACCACTTCCGATAATTTGCTAATAAATTCTGGGAATAACATATTGCATTATACGTTTGGCGTCTGACCCACCGGGTCATCCTGTGGGTGAGACTCCCGCCCCGCATGGGCGGGGCGAGGCTCTCGCCTCGTCTCCGCCCCAGCCTCGCTCTCGCTCGGCGAGGCGGGCGAGGCG